>JBGPVQ010000332.1:0-3816 GCA_041491785.1 Gemmatimonadota bacterium
GAAGGCCGGGGTGCGGGACGTGATCGTGGTGGTCATGCCCAACAACCCCACGGCGATCCATCTCGACATGCTCTTCACCCACATCGATCGCGAGCTCTGCGTGGTGTATCCTCCCGCCTTCCTGGGCCCGGAACGCCTGACCATTCTGCACCGGCGCAAAGGGGAGACCGGCGTGCGGGAACAGCCCGACCTGTTCACCGCGCTTGCCCAGGTGGCCCTGCCGCTCGAGCCGGTGCTCGCGGGGGGAACTCGGCGGCTTTCGCAGGAGCGGGAGCAGTGGGCCTCGGGGTGCAATTTCCTCGCGGTGGCGCCCGGCGTGATCGTGAGTTACGCCCGGAATGAAGCCACCCTGCAGCAGCTCCAGCAGGCCGGATTCCGCATCCTGCCCAGCGCTGATTTCCTCGCGTCCGGGGAGATTCCCACCGAACGCACGGTGATCACGATCGAGGGCGGCGAGCTGGTTCGCGGGGGCGGGGGGCCCCGGTGCATGACGATGCCGATCCGGCGGCGCGAGGCGTGACCGGAGGGCTCGCCGCGCACCCCGCGTCCACTCTGGTGGACCGCGCGCTCACGGCTCTGGCCGGGGAGGCGCGCGGCGCCGAGTGGCTGGCCGCCCACGTCCTCGGCTTGGTCCACGCCCCCGAGGTGGTGGCGGAGCGGCTCGCGGCGGCGCTCCTCGGCGCGGATCCGCGGGTGCACCGGCTCGCCGACGGGCGATGGAGCCTGGTCGCCGCCGCACGGGGCGCGCCGCTCCTCGAGGAGTGCGCCTTCGCGGTGGTGGACGTGGAGACCACCGGCATGCGCGCCGCCCGGGACGACCGGATCACCGAGATCGCCGTGGTCCTGGTCCGGGGCGAGCGGCGCGAGCTGCTGTTCGAGTCGCTGGTCAATCCGGAGCGCCCGATCCCCCCGATGGTGAGCGCGATAACCGGGATCAGCGACCGGATGGTGCGGGCGGCCCCCCGCTTCGAAGCGGTTGCCGAGCGCGTCCTCGACGCGCTGGCGGGGCGGGTCTTCGTGGCGCACAATGTCCGGTTCGATTGGGGCTTCGTGGCCGCGGAGCTCCGGCGGGCCCGGGATCTTCGGCTCGAGGGCCCCCGCCTCTGCACCGTGCGCCTGGCCCGCCGACTGGTGCCGGGCGCGGAGTCGTGCGCGCTCGACGCGCTGAGCGTCCGCTTCGCGCTGGAGAATCCGGCGCGGCACCGCGCGGCCGGCGACGCGTTCGTCACCGCCCAGCTGCTCCACCGGCTGATGGGCCTGGCCCGGGACGCGGGAGCCCGCACCTTTCCCGATCTGGAGGGGCTGCAGGGGCCCACCCGGCGCGCACCGCCACCGAACCGATCGCCCTGAGCCGCCGCCGATGAATCGCGAATGCCACTGACCCACCCGTTCCAGCTCGGCGCCTATCGCTGCCATGCCCTGGAAGCGGGCATCCAGCGACTCGACGGCGGCGCGATGTTCGGCGTGGTGCCCAAGCCGCTCTGGGAAAAGCGCATCGCGCCGGACCGACGGAACCGGATCCCCCTCGCGATGCGCTGTCTCCTGATCGAGCATCCCAGCGGCCTGGTCCTGATCGACACCGGCCTCGGCAACAAGGAAGACGCCAAGTTCACGGAGATCTACGGGATCGAGAACGCCGGACCGGGCGGTCGCACCCTGCTGGAGGCGGCGCTCATGGAAGCCGGCTTCGCGAACGAGTCCGTGAAGTGGGTGATCAACACGCACCTGCACTTCGACCACGCGGGGGGGAACACCTGGGTGGAAGGACCGGGAGACCGTGAGGCCGGGAGCGGGTCGGGCCGCTCCCCCGATGTTCCGATCTGCCGTCCGTCGTTCCCTAATGCGACCTACCTGGTTCAGTCCGGCGATCTCGCATTCGCCCGTCAGCCCAACGAGCGCACCCGCGCCTCGTATTTGCCCCACAACTTCGAGCCGATCGCGGAGGCGGGTCAGTGGCGGCTCCTCGAGGGCGATGGGGAGGTGTTCCCCGGAATCTCCGTGCGGCTCACCCCGGGGCACGTGCCCTGGCATCAGAGCATCGTGGTGCGGAGCGGGGGCGAGACCCTCTTCTACGTCGCCGATCTGGTGCCGACCCGCCACCATCTCCCGCTTCCCTGGATCATGGGGTACGATCTGGAGCCCCTTCGGACCCTGGAGTCGAAACGCCGCCTGGTTCGGGAGGCGCTCGACGGCGGCTGGTGGCTCTTCTTCGAGCACGATCCCGAGCTGGTCATGGGGCGCCTCGCGGAGGGGGCCAAGGGTCCGGAGCTGGTGGATGGGGTGCCCGCTCCGATGCGCCGTTCAGCCTGACCACCGCGATGGAGGCAGCCATGCACCGCGTCGTCTTCGCCCTGTTGGCCTGGTGCCTCGGGGCACTCCCCGCCGCTGCGCAGCGCACCGCCAAGCCGCCGCTCCACGGCAAGCACTGGATGGCGATCACCGGCAAACCCCTGAGCGCCACCGCGGGTGCGCTAATCTTCAGCCGCGGCGGAAACGCGGTGGACGCCGCCTGCGCGATGCTCGCCGCGGGCACCACGATGTGGGACGTCCTGTCCTGGGGTGGGGAGACCCAGGCCCTGATCTGGCATCCCGGTCTCAAGAAAGTCATCGGGATCAACGCGCTGGGAGTAGCGCCCTCGGGCGCCACGGTGGCGTTCTTCAAGTCCAAGGGCATGCGGAATCCACCGGAGTTCGGTCCGCTCGCCGCGGTCACGCCGGGAACCCCCGGCGGGCTCCTTACCATGCTCGCCGAATACGGGCGGCTCTCCCTCAAGGAAATCCTGGCCCCCGCCATCGAGATGGCGGACGGGTACGCCATCGAGGCGCAGACCGCGAACTCGATGGAGTCCAACAAGGCCCAGATCAAGCAGTGGAAGTATGCGCGCGCCGTATTCCTTCCGCACCTCGGCGAAGCGCGGGAGGCGCCCGCCGCCGGCGAGGTCTTCCGCCAGACCGACCTCGCCGCCACCCTCCGGAAGCTGGTCGAGGCCGAGCAGCAGGCCCTCAAGGCGGGCAGGAGCCGGAAGGAGGCGATTTACGCCGCGTACGACCGCTTCTACAAGGGCGACATTGCGCAGGAGTTCGTCCGCGGCGTGCGGGAGGAGGGCGGCCTCTTCACCATGGAGGACCTGGCCAACTGGAGGGTCAAGATCGAGGAGCCGCTCTCGACCAGCTATCGGGGCATCGAGGTCTACAAGCTCCCCATGTGGCAGCAGGGCCCGGCGATGCTCCAGGCGCTCAACATCCTCGAGTACGCCGACCTCAAGGCGATGGGCTACAACAGTGCCAAGTACCTGCACACCGTGTATCAGGCGATGAGCCTCGCCTTCGCCGACCGCGATTTCTACTACGGCGACCCCGGGTTCCCGCCCGAGGAACCGGTGAAGGGCCTGCTGTCGAAAGAGTACGCCAGGCAGCGCTTCGCCCAGATCAACTGGGAGCGGAACGACCCTGCCATCAAACCCGGCGATCCCTACCCCTTCCAGGGCGGCACCAATCCCTTCGCCGAGCTCCTGGCCAAGTGGACGGTGACTGGTGCTCCGGCCGGCGCGCCGCTCAGCGGACAGCAGGACCGTCCGGTGCCGGCACCAGAGTCGAGGGAGGCCTTCGAGGTGTTCCAGGCCGGCTTCAACAGCGGCACCACCTCGATCGAGGCGGCCGACGAGGAGGGCTGGGTTGTATCGGTCACTCCGAGCGGCGGATGGGTGCCGGCGGTGATTGCGGGGCGTACCGGGGTCGGCCTGAGCCAACGAATGCAGAGTTTCGTGACGGACCCCGCCGATGGCCCGTTCAACGTGGTGGAGCCCGGCAAGCGGC
>JBGPVQ010000333.1:0-3815 GCA_041491785.1 Gemmatimonadota bacterium
CCGGTGAAGTGGCCGCGGAGCTCGTTGTTCGGAGCCTCCCAGCCGCCCACCGGCTCCGCCGAAGAGGGCAGGCCCGCGGTCAGCCGGAAGGTGTGCAGCAGCCGATCCGCATCGAGTCCGAGGAGGAAGCGCCGATTGACCTCCGCCGCCTCGAAGAAGGGACCGGGCTGGAGCCGGACCCGGGGGAGGTCGAACGGCAGGGCACGAAGGGCGACCGGCGCCGGTCCGGAGGCCCCGATGCCCGACAGCCGGGTCCGGAGCGGAAGCAAGGCAGTGGCCGCGGTGGTGGCGAGAAACTCGCGTCGTTGCATCGGTAGTTCCTCCGAAGTCCGCCCGGCGTCAGCCGGTTCCTGCCCGGGTCCGCGCTTCCGCGATAACCGCGGCCATCTCGTCCCGATACCGGTCGAACGTATCGTCGACCACGGAAAGCGTGGGAATCAGCCCCTCTCGCTTGGGAAGCGAGAGCGTGGCCGGGTCCCAGCGCGAAAACCCCGACTCGTGCACGCCGGAGCTGCCCCGGCCCGGCGCCGGATGGCTCAGGTGACTGAAGAACCGCGCGTAGGGCACGGCGTGCGGAGAATGTACCTGATAGAAGGGGATGAAGCCGAGGAGGGCGTCATAGTGAAACTCCCCGCAGGCGAGGACCTGCGGATACCGCGCCCGGAGGTCGGTCACCAGCCGGCGGGTGCCCTCGTGCATGTCCCCGGAGGTGTTGTTGGTCCATCCCGCCACGATGTCGAGGAAGTAGGCGTCCACCCCGTATCGTTCGATCGTGTCGGCGATCCGCTCGGTGAGCCAGCGGCGCCACGACTCGACGCCGAGATTCATGTACGCGAGCCAACCCTCCTGGTGGCGATCGTTGTCCCAGTCCACCCAATTGAGATCGAAACGATCGCCATCGACCTTGGAGGTCGCCGCATCCGCGAGCCCGGCAAATTCGGGGAGCCGGCGATTGGCGGCGTTGGCGCCGAACATCGGCATGAACCGGAAGCCGAGCCGCTTGCCTTCCTGAATGAGGCGGCGGAATTCTCCGTCGCCGCCCAACCGCTCCGCCACCCGGTAGCGCGGGTAGTCCCAGTAGTACCGGCCGTCCCAGGCGGGAAGAAACACCAGGACCCGCTCGGCGGGAATGCGGGGCGCCATCCAGCGGAGGAGTTCCAGCATCTGGGGAAAGGTGTTGAACACGTACCCGCTGTAGTGCATCCCGTGCAGCGCCACCACCAGCTCCGTCCGCCGGAGCCACCCGGGAACATCGTCCCGCTGGTCCCACCGCGGAATTTCGTAGGCGCGCTCCAGATGCTGGTAATGCGCCTCCACCGCCGCCCCGAGGGTCGCCGCGCGGCCGACCCGCCAGGTCGGCACCCGCACCCGCGCCTGGTCCAGCCATCCCTCGGTTTCGTGGATCAGCTCGACGCGGTAGCCGCTCTCGCCCGGTTGGAAGTACATCCGCTTGGTGCGCACCCGGTCGTCCAGCGAGGAGAGGAAGTAATGCTCGCCGGTACTGCTCTCGACGATGACCAGGGGAGTGCCCATGCCCTGGGCGGTGTTGGCGCCGAAGAGGTCGCCGCCGCTGAACGGATAGCCGAACAGCAGCTCGTTGTCCCGGGGGTCGAAGGGCGTATTGCCGGCGCTGGAAATTTTCCCGCGGGGAATGCCGCGCACGATGGCGGTCACCGCCTTGACGGGCTGGGAAAGCTCGGCTGTCACGTCCCACTCCACCCAGGACCCGTTCTTGCGAAACTCCGCCACCAGGCGGCCGGGGGCCGCCTCCTGGCCGCCGGATCCACGGAGTCCCGCGCAGGTCAGCCGGAGGCCGGTGTCGGTCGATTCGACCGTCATCTTCTCGCGGTCCAGGCCGTAGGCGTTTTCGCGGGAGAAGACCTTGAATCCGATGCGGAGGCCCTCGAACGCCACCGACGGTTCCGGCGAGTCGAAGCTCCACTTCATGAAGCCCGCCCCGCGCGGGGGGATGAACACCTCGCTGCTCGAGCTCAGCGACACGATCGGGTCGGCGGCCGGATCGGCACCCGGTGCAGCGCTCGCCCCCAGGGGCCGGAATGGCAGCAAGGCGCCGGCGCCGGTGGCGCCGACCATGGTGAGCCAGTCGCGGCGGGAGAGCGCTCCGTCCCCCAGATCACTCATGATGCCTTCGCGGTGGGATCTGCTTCAGAGTGCCGGCGCCAGGTCGGGTTGGTAAGGGGGAAGGAATTGGCCGGAATCGATTCCGACCGGTAGGTTCGGCCTGCGATGTTTCTTCTGGTCAAGTGGTACCTCGATGTGATAACCGATGAAGGAGCCGCGCTCATCGGGTACGCGGCCCGGCTCCGGTGGGGGCGGTTTCGGCTCGGCTTCGCGTCGGTGCTGCACGCGGCCCCCGGTGCGCCCCCGCGCGAGTCGGCCACCATTCGCGGGGTCGAGTCGCCCCGCATGGACGACGGGGCTCTGAGCTGGCGCAACTCGGCGCTGGGAGTCCGGGGCGAGTGGCACGGGGAAGCGCCGGCCATTCGGCGGACCCTGATGGCTACTCCCGACGGCGACATCCGGTGGACCTGTCGAATGCCGCGCGCCCGCGCAACCGTCCAATGGAACGGCGGGGAGCTCACCGGGCGCGGCTACGTCGAATCCCTCCGGCTGACCATCCCGCCGTGGCGGCTCCCCTTTTCGACCCTCAGATGGGGCCGTCACGTCTCCGACCGGCACTCGGTGGTGTGGATCGATTGGTCCGGCACCGATCGACGGGGCTGGGCCTGGATCGACGGAGCCGAGGCACCCCTCGAATCGTTTACGGATGCCGGCGCCCCTCGGCTCGAGGGCGGCCGCGAGCTCCGGCTGACCGATTCGCGAGACATCCGCGACCGCCCGGTGCTCTCCGCCATCAGCGAGCTGGTGCCCCGGTTCGCCCGGAGACTGGCGGGCCCCCTGGGCCGGATGCACGAGCACAAGCTGCTGGATCGTTCCACTCTGCTCGAAGCCGGCCAGCCGCTCGACCAGGGCTGGACGCTGCACGAGGTGGTGACGTGGTGAGACGGGTTCTCTACGGCGCGTTCTTCGCGCTCGCCCTGCCCGTAGGGCTGGCGCTGTGGGCCCGGGCCACCTCGCCCATTATCCCGCTGCATGCGATCCACTCGGTGCCGGCCGCGGCGGCCCTCATCGGTGCCGGTCTCCTCCTCTGCGGTGCGGGGATATTCGAGCTGATTGTACATGGCCACGGGCTCCCCATGAACCCGTTCCCCCCGAAGGAGTTGGTCCGCAGAGGCATCTTCCGCTGGATCAGGAACCCGATCTACATCGGCTTCGGCCTGTGCGTGGCCGGCGTGTCGATCGGGGTGGGCTCTTCCGCGGGTCTGTGGCTGGTGACCCCCGTCGTCGGGCTGGGCGCGGCCGGGCTGGTATTCGGATTCGAGCGGCACGACCTCCGGGCTCGCTTCGGCGACTCCGCACTCGACCCGCCGCTGCTTTCACTGCCGCGCGGGGATGGGGATGCTCCGACCGCCGCCCAGCGGGCCGCGGTTTGGCTGTGGGTGCTCGTCCCCTGGCTGATCGCCTACTATGCCGTTCAGGCGGTGGGCCGGGCGCCCGACGCCTTCCCCATGGCGCTGGGGTTCGAGAAGACTTGGCCGGTCTTCCAGTGGACCGAGCTGTTCTACGCCAGCACCTATCTGTTCATTCCGCTGACCTCCCTGCTCATCCGGACCGCCGCGGAGCTGCGCCGATTCGCGGTTCGGGGCGCGATTGCGACTGCGGTGGTGACAACCTGCTGGCTGGTAATTCCCGTCGTGGCCACCAACCGGCCCTTCGAGCCCGGCAACATGCTC
>JBGPVQ010000334.1:0-3792 GCA_041491785.1 Gemmatimonadota bacterium
ACTCGGCATCACGGTGAGCCGCCCGACCACCCGGGGGCCCAGCCCCTCGCGCCACCGTTCGCTCCAGTCCACGTCGGGCAGGGAACGCGAACCGCCGCGAACGTCCGGTCCGAAACGGGAGTGCACTTCCTGGAGCAGCGCGCCTGCTTCGGCTTCCGTGGCCGCGAACCCGATCAGGGTTCCGTCCGCCCGCTCCTCGACCGTCTGGCCGGTCCGCTCCACCAGCCAAACCGCCACCGCGTCACGGACGCCGGCCCGGGTTTCGATATCCAGGGCCCACCCACTCATGCCCCGAGTGCTTCCTTGAGCCGCGACCAGAAGCTGGAGCCCTCCTTCGGAGGGGCGCCCTCGATCTTCGACAAGTCCTCCAACAGCCGCCGCTGCTCGGTGGTCAGGTTCTGGGGCGTCCATACGTGCACCCGCACGTTGAGGTCACCGGCGCCGGTCTGGCCCAGACGCGGAAGTCCCTTGCCCTTCACCCGCAAGATGGTGCCCGACTGGATTCCCGCAGGAACCGCGAGCTTTTCCTCGCCATACGGCGTCGGGACCGTGACGCTGATGCCGAGGGCGGCCTGTCCGAACGAGAGGGGAAGGTCGAGGGTGAGATTGTCCCCGTCCCGCTCGAAGCGGTCATCCTCCTTCACCTCGATCATGATGAGCAGGTCGCCGTTGGGGCCGTTGCGAGGACCCGCGGCGCCCTGGCCCCGCAACGTGATGTAGTTGTTGCCCGACACGCCGGGAGGAATGTCTACCGGCACGCTGCGCTCCCCGCGCACCCGTCCTTCTCCGCGGCAGACCTCGCACGGCGCGGTGATGATGACCCCTTCTCCGCCGCAGGTGGAGCAGGGCGCCACCGAAACGAATTGCCCGAACATGCTCCGGGTGGCCCGGCGCACTTCGCCGCTCCCGCCGCACGTGGCGCAGGTTGCGGGACGGGTTCCCTTGGCCCCGCCACTGCCGCCGCAGGTGTCGCAACACAGCAGGGTCTTGAGCTTGACGGTCCGGCGTGCCCCGACCGCGACCTCCTGGAGGGTGAGCCGCACGTTGACGCGGATGTCCTGGCCCCGCCGGGACTCCGCCTGGGGCCGTCCGCCACCAAACAGGGACTCCAAGCCGCCCATTCCGCCGAAATCGCGCATGAAGATGCTGAGCGCCTCGGCCAGATCGACGTGATGGAATCCACCGGACCCACCGCGCAGGCCCGCCTCCCCGTAGCGGTCGTAGGCGGCCCGCTTCTGCGGATCCAGCAGGACTTCGTACGCCTCGGCGATTTCCTTGAATCGCACCGCGGCATCGGGCGCGGAGTTCCGGTCGGGATGGTACTCCATTGCCATCCGGCGGTAGGCGCGTTTGATCTCGGCTTCGGAGGCGCCCCGATCGACACCCAGCAGCTGATAGAAATCGCTCACTCGATCAATCCCTCCACCATGCGGCTGGTACGTTCGACCAGGCCGATGATTTTCTCGTAGGGCATTCGCGTCGGCCCGAGCACCCCGAGGACTCCGCTGAGACCCCCGCTTCGGTACGCCGACGTGACGAGGGTAAACTCGGTCAGCCGGGGATCACTGTTTTCGCTGCCGATGGTGATCGTCAGTCCGCGCCTGTGATGGTCGTCGAAGGCCCGGCGGAGCAGATCGCGCCGCTCGGTGATCTGGAGCAGCCCCCGCATCCGGTCATTGGAGGCGAACTCCGGCTGATCCACCAGCGGCTGCGCGCTGCCGAGCACCACGGACGATTCTCCGGACGAGAGATCAAACAAATCCTCACCCTGCGCCACGAAAATGTTGAGCAGCTCGCCGCCGTGCCCGGAGCCGTCCGCATCGCGCAACCGTTCCGGCAGGGAGCCGCGAATCTCCCCCAGCGGCAATCCCGCCAGGCGCTCGTTGAGGATCCGGGAGACGTGATCCACCACGTCGGCGGCCACCGCCGCGGGCACCTCGACGAAGATGGTACGGACCAGGCCGCTCTGGAGGGTGAGGACGGCCAGGAGTCGATCGCTGCTCACCCGGACGAGCTCGAGGCGCTCCAGCACCAGTCCGTCGAGGGTCGGCGCGATGGCCACCCCCAGCTCCCGGGTTAGGACACCCAGCACCTGCGCCGCTCGACGCAGGATTTCCTCGATGGCGTTGCCGGGTCCCGGCACGATCTCACTCTCGAGCTTGGCCCTCGCGCTCTCCGTGACCGGCGCCGGGAGCATCAGCCGGTTGACGTAGAGACGATAGCCGCGATCGGTGGGAATCCGTCCGCCCGAGGTGTGGGCATGGAACAGGAAGCCGGCGGTCTCGAGCTCCCCCATGGTTGCCCGCACCGAGGCGGGGGAGATTCCCAATCGCGAGCGCCGCGCCACCGCCTCACTCCCCGCTGGCTGCGCCGACTCGACATAAATCTGAATGACCGCCTGGAGCACCCGGAACTGGCGCTCGCTCAACTTCTCGCCGCTCTGCATGACAGAAAAACTAGCAATGAGTTAGGCTGGCCACCAGCGCGTCGAGCCGGAGCCACCCTTCGGGAGTGAGCAAAAGGCGCCCTTTGCGGACCTCGGCCCACCCTGCCTCCACCCACCGAGATCGGGCCTCCGGAGGCAACCGAGCAGCCGGAATCCCGTCGCTGGTGCGCAAGCCGAGGTACAGCTCCTCGAGCGCGACCTGCTCGGGGGTGAGCGTCTCGGATTCCTCGAGGGTCGGGAGGCCCGCCTCGCTCCGGCGCCGGTAACCTTCCCAGTCACGCACGTTCCAGGATCGGGTCCGGCTCCATCCGGAGTGCGCCGACGGGCCCAGCCCGATGAACGCCGCCCGGCGCCAGTACGCCGAGTTGTGGCGGGCCCGGAAGCCGGGGAGCGCCGCGTTGGACACCTCGTAGTGGTCGTACCCTTCGGCGCGAACCCGCTGGTCGGCGGCGAGGAACTCCGCCGCGGCCCGCTCGTCGGAGGCGGGGAGAGACTCGCCCCGCGCGGTCCAGCGGCCCAGCGGGGTCTGCGGTTCGACGGTGAGTGCGTAGAGGGAGAGGTGGGTGGGCTGGAGTGCGATGGCGCGGTCGAGGTCCGCCACCCAGTCGCGGCTGAGGCTGTCGGGCAGCGCGTAGATCAAGTCGAGCGAGACGTCCCGGAGCCCGGCGGCGCGAAGCACCGCGATGGCCGACTCGATCTGATCCGCGCCGTGGGTGCGGTGCATCCAGGCCAGCACCGAGGGCGCGAAGGACTGGGCTCCGAGGGAAACCCGAGTCACCCCGGCCGCACGCCACGCCGCCGCCCGATCCACGTCCACATCGTCCGGGTTGACTTCCAGGGTGATTTCTGCGCCCGCCGCGACCGAGCGGTCGGCCCGAAACCGCGCCAGGATCCGGGCGAGCGCCAGGGGCGCCAGCCGCGAAGGCGTCCCCCCCCCGAAATAGATGGTGTCGAGGTCCGGCGACTCGGCCCATGCCGGGTGAGTCTGCCAAGTCGCCCACTCCCGTTCGATCGCGTCGGCGAATGCCTCGGAGGGCACTTCGCGTCGAACCGCGATCGCGAAATCACAGTAGCTGCACCGGCGGGCGCAGAATGGGACGTGGATGTAGAGGTGCACGGGAGGAATATGGCCGTCCTTCAGGTAAAGAGCGCCGGCGGCACCAACCGATACATCCCCCCGGCTTCCTGTCGAATCCTGCCTCGAAGCTCCAGACCGGACAGCGCGTCCAGAGCGGCCCAGACCGGGGCACCCGACGCCTCGACCAGCTCCTCCGCCCGGCAGGGACCGGCCCAAAGCGCGTTGACGAGGCGGCCCTCGAGCGGAGCCAGGTTCGGAACGGCAGGCG
>JBGPVQ010000335.1:0-3753 GCA_041491785.1 Gemmatimonadota bacterium
CTCAATCCCACCAGCTGCGCCGCGAACTGGGCGCTGCCCAAGAGGCTGTCGGATGCGAGTGAAAAGCCCCCCGGGCTGAACGCGTTCATCAGGAGCTCGTCGGCCTTGAAATCGGTGGGCTTAAGGACGACGTGCACTCCGTTCGCAAGCGTCCACTCCACCGTGCCCAGCGCCGAGTCGCGCCGTTCGGCGGTGATCGCCGCGGGGGCAAGCGTCCCGGGAACCAGTGCCTCAGCGGACACCGTCTCGGTGTAGGCGGGGATGTCGGCCCGCTTGACCGCGGCAAAGAGGCCCAGCAGCTCCGCCGGGGCCGGAATCGCGGCCCGGTTCTTTTGGGGAGTGCTGACCAGGATCACCGGCGCGCCGGCTCCCAGCCACGCCTTCGCCACCGCGTTGAGCTCGGTAAGCGTCACCTTGGGCAGCACCATCTGGGCGCGGAGAAAGTCGTACCCGATGCCCGGAATTGCCGCGCCGGTCAGAAAGTGGGTCACGTACTGGCTCGCGAAGGCTTCCGATTCGGATTTCTCCCGCTCGGCGTACGCCTGCTCGATCGCGCGCAGGTAGTCGCGGCGGGCCCGGTCGACCTCCGCCTCGGTGAAGCCGTGGCGCCCTGCTCGCTCCAGCTCGGTGAGCACCGACTCGAGGCCGCGCCGGACCCCGCTGTCCCCCACCGCGGCGCCGAAGCTGAACGCGTCCTCGGTGCGGACCAGCGGGCTCCGCCCGGCGCCGGCGCCGATGAACGGCGGATTGGCCTTCTGGGTCAGCTCGTCGAGGCGCTGGTTGAGGATCCCGGCGGCCAGCTCGTCCAGCAGCTCATCCCGCCAGGTTCCCACCGTGCCGCGCTTTCCGGCCGGCCGCACCAAGAACACCGACACCGAGGTGCTGGTGGCCTCGGGGTCGCTGGCGATGGACACCTCGGCGGCGCTCCGCGGGGGGATCGTGGCGCTCAGGCGCGGGCGCTCGACGGTCCGGCGGGGCAACGTGGTAAAGCGCTCCCGGATCAGCGCCTCGACGACTTTGGGGTCGAAGTCGCCCACCGCCACCACCGCCATCAGATCGGGGCGATACCAGTCCGCGTAGAATCGGCGGATTGCCGCGGGAGGACACTTCCGGATGCAGTCGGCGGTGCCGATCGGCAGGCGCACCGCGTAGCGGGAGCCCCGGAACAGCACCGGCAGCTGTTGGTCCATCATCCGCTGCGACGCCCCCCGGCCGAGCCGCCATTCCTCCAGCACCACGCCGCGCTCTTTCCGGATCTCGGTGGTATCGAAGGTGACGCCGTGGGCCCAGTCCTCCAGGATCTGGAAGGCCTTGCGAACAATCTGGGCGCTGTCGGTCGGCACCTGCAGCTGATAGACGGTTTCGTCGAACGAGGTCCCGGCGTTGAGGTCAGCCCCGAACCGCATCCCGATCGATTCGATGTAGTGGACCAGCTCCTGCTTCTTGAAATGAGTGGTGCCGTTGAAGGCCATGTGCTCGACGAAATGCGCCAGGCCGCGCTGATCATCGGCCTCGAGCACCGATCCGGCGTTGACCACCAGGCGGAGCTCGGCCCGGTGCTCCGGCCGATGGTTCGCCCGGATGTAATAGCGAAGACCATTGGGCAGTTTGCCGAGCCTGACGTCCGAATCGATCGGCAGCAGCGTGTCGGTGGGCGCCTGGGCGGCGGCGGGGGCATGGAGCAGGACAAGCAGCGCCAGGGCGCGGCGGATCGAACGCATGAATGGCTCCGAACACCGGAGCGGCATCAGCCGCGGAACAGCTGGCCGAAGCGCCGCTTGAATTCCGCCTTCCGCGCCTCGGGGTCGGTACCCGGAACCCCCCGGCAGCGCATCGCGGCGTGGGCATCCCAGCCCTCGGGCCAGGAACGAAAAGCCAGCATCCTGCAGGCGGGGCACCGGACCCGTTTCCCAACGACCTGGCCCACCGAAAGTTCCTCGGCGTTGATGATCACGCCGGCCGCGTCCACCCGAGGAAGCAGCGACCGCTGCGAGGGGCCCGCCTCGAGCGGGACGTCGGCCAGCAGCGCCTCGAGCCCGAGGGCGAGCGCCTGCTGCACCACGTCCCGCTTGAGCTCGGGGTGCGCCGAGAGGAAGAGGTCGAGCTCCTTCCCCCGGTCCAGGTGCTCGAGCAACCACCGCACCGGGACATCGGTCCCGGCGAACACCGGCGCCCCCTGCCGGATTTCCGCGGCGCGGACGACTACCAGATGCAGCGCGCGCACCCCCGCTCCTCTCTCAACGTCGGAAAGCGAAGGTAACGCCCCGCGGGTGGCGGCGCAGCCCCGCGCCCGGTACCTTGGCCCACCATGATTCTCGCGGACGCCGTGCTCATCGAAGCCTGCGTGGACTCGGTCGCCTCGGCCCGGAGCGCCGAGGCGGGTGGCGCCGGCCGGCTCGAGCTGTGCGACAACCTCCTCGAGGGCGGTACCACCCCGAGCCTCGGAATGCTCGAGACGGTTCGGGAGCGGGTGGCGCTGCCGATTCACGTGCTCATCCGCCCCCGTGGCGGCGATTTCGTGTACGACGGCGACGAGATGGCGGTGATGCTTCGCGATATCACCCTCGCCCGGCGCGCCGCCGTCGATGGCGTGGTGATCGGCGCGCTCGAGATCGACGGTCGGGTGGACCTCGACGGCACCCGCCGCCTGGTGGGCGCCGCCCGCCCGATGGCGGTGACCTTCCACCGGGCCTTCGATCTCACCCGCGATCCGGTCGAGGCGCTCGAGGCGATCGTCGGCCTGGGAATCGAGCGGGTGCTGACCTCGGGTCAGGCGGCAACCGCGGAAGCGGGTATCCCGGTGATCAAACAGGCGGTGGCGCAGGCGGCGGGCCGGATCGGGGTTCTCGCCGGCGGCGGAATCGACGAAACCAGTGCGGCACGGGTCGTCCGGGAGACCGGCGTGCGGGAGATCCACGTCTGCGGGAGCCGCGCCGGAAGGAGCCCGATGCAGTTCCGGCGCGACGGGGTGTTCATGGGGAAAAGCCACCAGCCGGACGAGTACCGCCGGGTCGAGACCGAGGCGGCCCGGATCCGCGAGATCGACGACGCCGTCAGAGCAGCCCGAGCTTCCGCAGCACCTCCTTCGGCGGGGGCTTGAACTCCGGCATCGCCACGTTGCCGACGTAGTCCAGGTCCAGCATCCCTTCCCGCGTCGTGTAGAATCCGGTCGCCGAGAGGTCCCGCACCAGGTCGAAGAAGCGGGCGGCGGCGTGGAATTCCGGCTTGGCATCGGGCAGGTAGCAGATATCGTCGCAGATCTGCTGCCGCTCCGCCGCACGGAGTCGCCCGAAGGTCCGGCCGAAGCGCCTCTCGCTCTCGTTGTTGAGCCAGGCGAGTCCGCCGCGCACCCGCACCAGGTCGCGCTGCTGCCCATCGTAGGGCGCACTCACGTACTCATTGATATAGGCCGGAACCCCCACCGCGCTGGCGCTCGGGCTCTTCGCGTCCGCGGGGATGATGGTGTCGCAGAGCACCGCGAGGGTCGCCAGCTCTCCCGCGGTGAGCTTCCGGGGCCAATCTGCCCTGGGACGAAGGAGATTGGGGTCGCTGGGCGTGCCGCGGGGGCCGGCGCCCGGCACCGGGCCGGCGGACTGCGCGGCGGGGTTGGCCGCGGGAGCACCCTGAGCCGCGAGCGGCGCCGAGGTCAACGCTTCGAGCACCGGCAGGCCGACGGCGGCCGATGCGGCCGCCTTGAGTGCGTCGCGGCGGCTCACGCCCCGGTCGTCGGATTCGGCTGGCCTGCGCATCAGA
>JBGPVQ010000336.1:0-3722 GCA_041491785.1 Gemmatimonadota bacterium
ACATGAGCTGGGTTCAGAACGTCGTGAGACAGTTCGGTCTGTATCCGTCGTGGGCGTAGGAGTGTTGAGGGAACTCGTCCTTAGTACGAGAGGACCGGGACGAAGCGATCTCTCGTGTACGGGCTGTCCCGCCAGGGGCATCGCCCGGTAGCGATATCGCGCGCAGATAACCGCTGAATGCATCTAAGTGGGAAACTGTCCCCAAGATGAACACTCCTGGACCGCAAGGTTCCTAAAGGGCCCTGGGAGACTACCAGGTTGATAGGGCGCAGGTGTACGGCGGGCAACCGCTTCAGCCGAGCGCTACTAATCGCCCGTGCAGTTTGATCTCTTCCAACTTCCTTGCACTTCATCCGTCCTCAATTGCCAGTCTTGGGACCCCCGTCCCGCTCAGATTGGCTGTCGACTAGCGCGCGGGGGCCACACCCGTTCCCATTCCGAACACGGTCGTTAAGCCCCGCAGCGCCGATGGTACTACGATTGAGAGATCGTGGGAGAGTAGGCCGTCGCCAGCCATTCCCATCGAAGCCCGGCCTCGTCCCGAGGGCGGGCTTCTTTTTTGGGGGTAAGTTCCGCCCATGCCTCGCTCCGGCCACATCGCCCTCGCCGGCCGCCCCAACGTCGGTAAGTCGTCCCTCCTCAACGCGCTCATCGGCGAACCTCTCGCGATCGTGAGCCCCAAGGCGCAGGCCACTCGGCTGCCCACCACCGGCCTCCGTACCGAGGGTCAGGTGCAATACGTCTTCCACGATCTGCCCGGCCTGCTCGATCCGGAGTACGCGCTGCAGGCCCGGATGCGCGCGCTGGCCCTCGACGGCGTGCGGCGCGCCGACGTGGTGCTGTACCTGTTCCCGGCGCCGGGCGCGCCGGCACCGGACTTCGTCCGACTGGCGGGCCTGGAGCTCCCGCCCCGGGCCCCCGTGCTCACGGTGTACACCAAGGGCGACCTCATCGCTCCGGCCCGGAGGATTGAGCTCGCGGCCGGGGCCCTGGTGGTGTCGGCCGCGACCGGCGAGGGAATCGACCGGCTGCTGGCCGCCGTGGCCGCCCGGCTCCCGGAACGCGAGTTCGAGTTCCCGGCCGACGACCTCGGCACCCAGCCGCTCCGATTCTTCGCGGTGGAATACCTTCGCGAGGCAGCCTTTCAGCATCTGCAGGATGAGCTGCCCTACGCCTTTACCGCCGAGATCGAGGAGTTCCGCGAGACGACCGATCCGGTGTACATTCGAGCCGCCCTCTTCATCGAGCGGGATTCCCAGAAGCGGATCCTCATCGGGGAAGGTGGGCAGACCCTCAAAGCCATCGGCAAGCACGCGCGGGAGCGCCTGGAAGGACTGATCGGCCGGCGGGTGTTTCTCGATACTTGGGTGAAGGTGTTGCCCAAGTGGCGGCGTGATCCGGCTCAGCTTGACCGCTTCGGATTTCCGGACCTACCCACGGAGAACGAATGAGCCTCGCCCCGGAGCTCCTCGAAATCCTGGTGTGCCCCAAGTGCAAGGGCGATCTCGAATACCGCCCCGACGAGGCGGTGCTGATTTGCCGCGCTTGCCACCTCGCCTATCCCATCGAAGATGACATCCCGATCATGCTGATCGACGAGGCGAAGCCGGTTTGACAGCGCCGGACATCGCGCGGGTCGTCGAGACGGCGCGCCGGGCGGCGGTCGCGGCCAACCACGCGTTCATCGGCACCGAGCACCTGTTGGCCGCCGAGCTCGCCGATCCGGAGGGGCCCGCGGCCCGGGCGCTCGCCGGGGCGGGGGTATCGCTCGACGGCATCGCGGAAGAGCTGCTCGCGGGGCTCCCGGTCGCCGAGGCCGGCGCGCCGCCGCCTCCCATGAGCCGATTCGCCGAACGCGCCGTCGCCGATGCGGGGAAGTCCGGGGGCGATCTGCTCGCCGTGCTGCTGCGGGCGCCCCGCGGACGCATCGCGAGTGTCCTGACGCGCCGCGGCGCCAAGTTCCCAGAGCTCCGCCAGCGACTCGAGCCGGTCAAGCAGCCCAGGGCGCCGGCCCCTGAGGCGCCCGCGAGGCCCCGGAAAGAACCGGCCGCTACAGGCTCCCCGTCCCGGCGCGAACGAAAACCCGTTCCCAGCGCCGCCCCGGCGCGGGAAGCTCCTCTCGCCGAGCGCCGCCTCCCACCGCACCTTGAACCGCAGCGGCGCCGGCCGGCGACTCCGACCGGTTTCCATTGGGGACGCCTGCTCCTCCTCGCCGTGCCTGCCAGCGCGGGGCTGGCCTGGCAAGGCGCTGCGGATACGCTGGTGTTCCTGGTTGCCTGTCTCGGCGTCGTGCCGCTGGCCGGAATCATGGGCGAGGCCACCGAGCAATTGGCCGAGCGGAGCGGTTCCGCCATCGGCGGGTTGCTCAACGCCACATTTGGCAACGCCGCAGAGTTGATTATCGCGATCGTGGCGCTGCGGGCGGGTCTGGTCGAGCTGGTCAAGGCTTCCATCACCGGCAGCATTCTGGGGAATCTCCTGCTGATTCTGGGGCTCTCCCTGGTGGCGGGGGGCATCCGGACCCCGATTCTGAAATTCAGCCGGACCGCGGCGGGGATGAGCGCGGCGATGCTCGCCCTGGCGGTAGTCGGGCTGATTTTTCCGGCGCTCTTTCACAGCGTGCATCCCGGCACCGAGGCGGCGCGCCTGCCGATCTCGGAGTTGCAGCTTTCGGAAGCGGTGGCGGTGATACTCGCCCTCACCTACGGGTGCTCCCTGGTGTTTTCACTCCACACTCACAAGACGCTCTTCGGCCCCGACCCCGACAGCACGCCCATGGTGGCTACCTGGAGCCTCGGCAAAGCAGTTGGCGCCCTCGCGCTCGCCACTGGGGGGGTGGTGCTGGAGTCGGAATTGCTGGTCCGCTCGGTGGGGGGGGTAACCAGCGGACTGGGTCTTTCTCAGGCGTTTCTGGGGCTGATCGTGATTCCGATTATCGGGAACGCCGCGGAGCACGGCTCTGCGGTCATGATGGCCCGCCGGGGAAAAACCGATCTTTCGATGCAAATCGCCCTGGGATCGAGCACCCAGGTGGCCCTGCTGGTGGCCCCGGCCCTGGTGCTCGCGGGGCTGCTCCTGGGTCACCCGCTAAACCTGGTGTTCAGTGCCCTGGAGGTGGTGGCGCTCGCCGTCTCGACGGTAGTGGTCGCCATCATCACCCTGGACGGAGAGTCGCACTGGTTCGAGGGGGTCCAGCTCCTGGCGGTGTACGCGATGGTGGCGGCAGCGGCCTTCTTTGTCTGATTGACTCACGCCGTAGACGTCTCTAAGTTCCGTCGGGATAAACTCTTACGAGAGGATACGGGTGCGGACTCGTCCGACCATTCTCTTCTTCGGTCCGGTCGGGGAGGCTGTCCCGGACTTGGTGCGCCGTTGGGCGGAGCAGAAGAGCTTCCCGCTCGAGGTGCATTCCGACGCAGCCCAGGTCGAGTCCATCGTCCTCCGGGGGCATCCCTGCTTCCTGTTTATCGACGCGGATCGGATGGGCGCCGCAGGGCTGGAGCTGGCCCGGCACCTCAAGAGTGATCCGTTCACCGCCATTATTCCTACGCTGGTCCTGGCCGGCGCCCACGACGCCGTTCAGATCCAAGGGTGGTTCTCCGCCGGCGCCGACGAGATCGTCACCCCGCTCTTTCCGCCGGCGGAGCAGCGGGCCCGGCTGGACGCGCTGCTGGTGCGAACTCAGCGCGACGTGTCGGTCCACCCGTCGACCCGGATGCCGG
>JBGPVQ010000337.1:0-3720 GCA_041491785.1 Gemmatimonadota bacterium
ACCATCAACGTGCTCAACCTGGGCGGGATTCTGGGGCGGTGCACCTCCTCCAACCCGGACATCGGACCGCCGTTCCAGGCGGAGGTGCTCGGCGCGGTGCTCGCCTTTCCCGAGCTGGGAGACCGGGTGGGACGGCCGGCCACGATCGCCGACGGCGCGGTCCCGCCCGCCGGATCGCTGGAGTGCGGCGTGCCGGTGGTGTATGTCGCCGGGACCTGCATGAACGCGGGGAAGACGGTCGCGGCCACGGAGCTGGTCCGCGGGATGACCCGGGCCGGGCTCCGGGTGGCCGCGTGCAAGCTGACCGGAGTGTCCCTGATGCGGGATACCCTCTCGATGCTCGACGCCGGGGCGGTGGCGGCGCTCACCTTCACCGACGCCGGCGCCGCGAGCACCCACGCGGGAATGACGGTACCGGTGGCGCGGGGGCTCCTCAATCGCCTGGCCAAGGAGCGCGGCGGCCGCCCCGACGTGATCGTGGCCGAGCTGGGTGACGGCATCCTGGGCGAGTACGGGGTTCAGGACATCCTGCTCGATCCCGGGCTCATGGGCATCGGCGCCGCCCACGTCGTCGCGGCGCCGGATCCCGTGGGGTGCTGGGGGTCGAGCCAGCTGTTCACCCATCAGTTCCAGCTGCCGATCACCTGTTTCACCGGCCCCGCCACCGACAATCAGGTCGGCCGGGACTACATCTCCTCGCAGCTCGGGCTTCCGGCCCACAACGCCCTTCGCGACGCGGCCGCCCTCGTGGCCACGGTGCGCGAGGCCCTCGGCTAGATGCGCGTCGCGGTGGTCGGTGCCGCCGGCTATGTCGGGGGGGAGCTGCTGCGGATCGTGCTGCAGCATCCCGAGGTGCGCCAGTGTGTCGCCACCAGCCGCAGCCAGGCGGGGAAGCCGGTGTCCGAGGTCCACCCGGGGCTGGCGCTCATCTCCGACGCACGGTTTTCCGGCGCCACCGCCGCCGATGCTGCCCGGAACGCCGACGTGGTCTTCCTGGCGCTGGAGCACGGGCAGTCGTCCGAGGTGATGGGTGAGATCATCGACGCCGGCCCCGGGCTGGTCATCGACCTGGCCGCCGATTTCCGCATCCAGGACGGCCGGCTCCACGAGCGATACTACGGCGCCCGCCCGGCGGCGGCGCTGGTGCACCGGTTTCGCTATGCGCTGGCCGACGTCCTCGGCCGGGAGCTCGAGGGAGCCACGGCGCTGGCGGCGCCGGGCTGCTTTGCCACCGCGGCGCAGCTCGCCCTGTATCCGCTCGCCGGGCTCCAGCTCACGGCGCCTCCGGCCATCTTCGCGGTGACCGGATCGAGCGGTGCCGGTGTGCATCCGAAGCCGACGACCCACCACCCGGCGCGGGCACACAATCTCTTTGCCTATTCGGTGATGGGCCATCGTCACGAAGGGGAGATCCTGGAGCAGTGGCGCCGCTGGACCGGCGCGGCGTCCGCGAGCGCCCGGCTCATGGCGCACTCGGGCCCCTTCGTACGGGGCATCTACACCACCCTCCATGCCACGCTGGCGGAGCCGCTGGGGGCCGACGCCATCGCGAAACGCTACGCCGATACGTTCGCCGGGCGGCCGTTCGTGCGGCTGCTGCCGCAGCCCCCCGAGCTCACCCACGCGGTGGGATCCAATCTCGCGCTGATGCATGCGACCGCGTCGGAGAACGGCCGCGAGGTCCAGGTGATGGTTGCGGTCGATAATCTCATCAAGGGTGCCGGCGGCCAGGCGGTGCAGGCGATGAACCTGGCGCTCCGCCTGGACGAGACGGCGGGGCTCCGTCACGCCGGGATCTTCCCATGCTGAACGGCAAGGCCTGGCTGCCGGTGTATGCCCAGATGCCGCTTACGGCGGCCTCGGGCCACGGCTCCTGGCTGGTGGACGATCAGGGCAACGAGTGGCTCGACGCCTATGGCGGACACGCGGTGGCCGCGACCGGGCACTGTCATCCCCATGTGGTCAGGGCCATCCAGGAACAGGCGGCGCGGCTGATCTTCTACTCGACCGCGGTGCCCCACCCGCTCCGAGAGGAGCTGGCCGAGCGAATCGCGGCGCAATGTCCCGGCGATCTATCCAAGGTCTTCTTCTGTAACTCCGGGGCGGAGGCCAACGAAAACGCCCTGGGCCTTGCGCGGAAAGCCACCGGACGGCAGAAGATCGTCTCGGTATCCGGCGGGTGGCACGGCCGCACGGTCGCTTGTCTGGCCGTGACCGACGGCGCCAAGTACGAGGCCGGTGCCATCCGCGCTGGCATGCCGCTCTCGGTCAAGGTTCCATTCAACGATTCCGCCGCGATGGCGGCGGCGGTGGACGGGAGCGTGGCCGCTGTCATCGTCGAGCCGGTCCAGGGGCTCTCCGGTGCGCGCGATTGCTCGCCAGAATTCCTCGGGGCGGCGCGCGCCGCGTGCGACCAGGCGGGCGCGGCGCTCATCTTCGACGAGGTGCAGTGCGGTGTCGGACGCTCGGGTGCGTTCACCGCCGCCCAAGCCTTCGGCGTCACTCCCGACATCATCGCCATGGCCAAGGGGCTCGCCTCCGGGCTCCCCATCGGCGCCATGGTGGCGACCACGGGGCTGACCAGCGGACTGCATGTCGGTGATCTTGGCAGCACCTTCGGCGGCGGGCCGGTGGCGTGCGCCGCGGCACTCGCTACGCTCGAAGTCATCGAGCAGGACCGGCTGCTCGAGAACGTGTGCCGGGTGAGCGCGCACCTCCGTCAGGGCGCCACGGCGCTCGGCATCGGTGAGGTGAGGGGCCGCGGGCTCCTGCTGGGGTTGCAGATGCCGCGGCCGGCGGCGGAAATTCAGCGGGCGCTGTTCGGGCACCGGGTGCTCACCGGCACCGCTTCCGACCCCGCCACGCTCCGGTTGCTCCCGGCGTTGTCCTTTTCGATCGCGGAAGCGGATCTCCTGCTCGCCGCCCTGGGCAAGGTGCTCGCATGACCAAGCGCGATTTCATCAGCACGGAGGAATGGGACCCCGCGGCGATCGACGGATTGCTGGCGCTCGCCCAACGGGTCAAGCGGGGGGACATTTCCGGCGGCCTGGAGAAGAAGGTGCTGGCAATGGTCTTCCTGGATCCGAGTCTGCGGACCCGCTCCAGCTTCGAGACGGCGATGTTCCTCCACGGCGGCCACGCGCTGGTGCTGGAGCCGGGGAAAGGAAGCTGGACCCTGGAAACCGAGCCCGGGGCCGTCATGGACGGGACGGGAGTGGAGCACCTCATCGACGCCGCGCGGGTGCTGGGCCGCTATGCCGATGCGCTCGCGGTGCGGAGCTTTCCGCGGGGCCCTGACTGGAGCGTCGAGCGGCAGGACCGGATCATCCGGAACTTCGCCAAGTACTGCGACAAGCCGGTAATCAACCTCGAATCGGTGCGCCGGCATCCCTGCCAGGCGCTGGCCGATGCGCTCACGTTGCGCGAGAAGCTGGGGGATCCGCGGGGCAAGAAGTTCGTGCTGCATTGGGCGTGGCACCCCAAGGCGCTGCCCACCGCGGTTCCCGCCAGCGCGGCGCTTGCCGCGGCGCACCTCGGCATGGAAGTGGCCATCGCCCATCCGCCGGGGTTCGAGCTCGACCGGGAGGACATCCAGGCCGTCGCCGAGCTGGCCGAGGCGCGGGGCGGGCAGGCCTGGGTAACCCACGACCGGGAGCTGGCCACGGCGGGCGCCGACGCGGTGTACGTGAAGTCGTGGGGCGCGCTGTCCGCCTTCGGCCG
>JBGPVQ010000338.1:0-3693 GCA_041491785.1 Gemmatimonadota bacterium
ACTGAAACACGAACCCCACCTTCTCCGCCCGAAGGCGGGCCCGCTGGTCTTCGGTGAGCGAGCCCAGATCCTGCCCGTCGAGCGACACCCGGCCCGACGCCGGTCGGTCCAGTCCCGCGAGGAGGCCGAGCAGCGTAGTCTTCCCGCTCCCGCTGGGACCCACAATTGCGAGGAAACCCCCGCGCTCCAGAGAGAAGGTGATATCGTTCAGCACGGTGAGCGGACGCCCACCGGAGAGATACGTCTGAGTGAGCGACTCGGAGCGCAGCATGCGCAGGGCTCCCAACCGAAGGCGGAAGAGCGGAGAATGATAGCCGGATACGTGAAATTCATCGTGCCGGTTGCATTGGCGCTGCTGGCGGCGTGCGGCGGGAGCCGGGACTCGGGAGTGGGGAACGCCGTCGGCCGTCCCGCCATCCCGTCTCCCGCCTCCTCCAATGATTCCCGCCCTGCGGTCGTGTTTCTGGGGACCAGCCTCACTGCCGGCTACGGCCTGAGCGATCCCTCCCTGGCATATCCGGCGCTGATCCAGGCCAAGCTCGATTCAGCCGGCCGCTCCTTCCGGGTGATCAACGCCGGCATCAGCGGCGAGAGCTCGGCGGGGGCGCTTTCCCGAATCGACTGGCTGCTCCGCCGCGACACGGTGGCAGTGCTCGTCCTGGAGACCGGTGCGAACGACGGCCTGCGCGGGCAGAATCCCGACTCGGTGCGGGCCCGCATCCAGGCGATCTTCGATCGGGCGCGGCGGGCGTCACCGCCGCCCCGCCTGGTGCTGGCCGGGATGGAAGCGATGCCCAATCTCGGCCAAGACTACGTGCGACGCTTCCGGGCCATCTACCCGGAGGCCGCCCGCGCGAATCGGGCCCTCCTAGTCCCGTTTCTGCTGGCCGGCGTTGCCGGCGTGGACTCCCTCAACCAGGGGGACGGCATCCATCCGACCGCGGCGGGGCAGCGGATCGTGGCCGAAAATGTCTGGCAGGCCCTCGAGCAGGCGACACGACGGCCCTGGCCGTAGCGCCCGCGCGGGGCGCCGCCTATGCTTGTCCCATGGCATTCTTCGACACCAATAAAGAGCGCGCCGCCCTCCTCGTTCTGCTCCTCGCCATCGGCGTCTTCATCACCGTGGCACCTTTCGCCACCGGCCTGCTCGGCGCCCCGGTGCTCTACGTGCTCTTCGCACCGTTCCATCGCTGGCTGACCCGCAAGGTTCCCGCCCCCGTCGCGGCGGCGCTGGTCATTCTGACCGCGTTCCTGCTCATCGTGGTTCCCGGCGTGTGGCTGATCGGCATGCTGGTGGGCCAGGCCCAGGGCGTGGCGTCGGGTCTGGTCAACAGCACGCTGCTGGACCGGCTTTCCGCGGTGAAGATCGGTGAGTTCGAGCTCGGGCCGGAGCTGGCCGGCATCGGGCGGTCGCTCATCGCCTGGCTGGGCGGGAGTGCGCTCGGCGTCATCGGGACCGCCACGCACTTCACGCTGGATCTCATCTTTTCGTTCTTCGGTCTCTACTATCTGCTGCTCTCGCCTGACGGAGCCTGGAAAGGCCTCCGCCCGTACATCCCCTTCTCGGACGTGCACGTCCAGAGCCTGAAGGACCGGTTCACCTCGGTCACGATGGCGACTGTGGTGGGCACCGGCCTTACTGCGCTGATTCAGGGCCTGGTGATCGGCGTCGCCTTCTGGCTCACCGGCCTCGGCAATTCGCTCTTCTGGGGCGTGGTGACCGTGATCTTCGCCATCCTCCCCGTGGTGGGAAGCGGGATCATCTGGATTCCCGGGGCAATCACTCTGTTCCTGAGCGGCCACGTGGGAGGGGCGGTGGTGCTCACGGTGGTGGGCGTTCTGGCGGGGCAGGTGCACACCCTGATCGGCCCAGCAATCACCCGACGCTATGCGGAAATCCATCCCATGATCACGCTGGTCGGCGCCATCGCCGGGGTGAGTCACTTCGGAATCCTCGGGCTCCTGGTCGGTCCACTCGCGCTCTCCTACTTCTTCGAGCTGATCCAGATGTATCGCCAGGAGTACCTCTCGAAGTGAGCGCCGCCCCCCGCGGTTCGCGGGCGGCGATCTTCTGGTCCTTTGCGGCGATCTACGTCGTCTGGGGCTCGACTTACCTCGCCATCCGCATCATGGTCTCGGCGGCGCCCCCCCTTCTCGCGGGAGGCACCCGGTTCCTGGTGGCGGGCGGGCTGCTCTACGGCTGGGCTCGCTGGCGCGGGGTCCCCGCGCCGGAACCCCGTCTGTGGGGGCCCGCCCTGGTCCTCGGGTCGCTCTTCTTCCTGGTGGGCAACGGCGGGGTCTCCTGGGCCGAGACCCGGCTCCCCTCCGGACTCACGGCGCTGCTCGCCGCCACCTCACCGCTCTTTACCGTGCTCTTCGAGAGCACGCGTGGCGGCTGGCGGCGGCCACCCTTTCGGGTGGTGCTCGGAATCGTGGCCGGGCTGGGCGGCGTTGCGCTGTTGGTGGCCCCGGGCGAATTCATCGGGGGCGCTCACGCCGACCTGCTGGGGGCCGCGGCGATCACCGTGGCGGCGATGGCGTGGGCCCTGGGTTCGGTGAGCTCCCACGCGCTTCCCCTCCACCCCTCACCCACGCTCAGCACCGGCATGAAGATGCTGGCGGGCGGCGCGCTCCTCCTAGTGGCGGGACTCGCCTTCGGGGAGGGCTCGCGGATTTCCGCGGCGGCGATCACTCCGAAGGCCGTCGCTGCCTGGGTCTACCTGATCGTGTTCGGGAGTCTGATCGGCTTCAGCGCGTTCACCCACCTCCTCCGGGTGACGACGCCGGCCAAGGTGTCCACCAGCGCCTACGTCAACCCGCTGGTCGCGGTCGCGCTGGGCTGGGCGCTCCTGGGAGAAACGGTGACGCCGCGCACGGTTGTGGCGGCGGCAATCATCATCGGAGGGGTGATGCTGATTCGGCTGCGGTCGGAGGAGCCGCAGGAACCGTAGGCCAGGGAGCCGGGGAGGTCAAGGAGCTAGGGAGCCATCAAGACGAGAAGGGGGAGCGAGCCGAGCGGCTCGCTCCCCCTTCTCGTCTTGATGGCTCCCTACTGTCTGGCGCCCTCGATTACGGCTTCCGCTCCCGACCCGCCTCCTTGCAGGCGGCGTCGGCGGGACCAGGCTGGGTGTTGCCGAACTCATTTAGCTCCGCGCGCCGGTTCTGCGTGCGACCTTCCTTGGTGGCGTTCGATGCCACCGGCATGCACTCGCTGAAGGTGCGGAGGATGATCGTCATCCGATCGACCGGCACGCCCTGTTTGGCGAAATAGGCCTTCATCGCCGCTGCGCGGTTCATGCCGAGCTTTTCGTTGTACTTCACCGAAGCGTCGGAATCGGTGTGCCCGTCGATGACCAACCGGATGTCCGGGTGATCCTTGAGGACCTTGGCGATCTCGTTGAGCCGGGCCTGGTCCTCGGTGCGGTAGATGACCGTCTTGTCGACGTTGAAGAACGCCGAGTCGCGCACCACGATCGCGAACCGCTGCACATCGGCGGTCGCGGTCGCGGAGAGCCCGTTACCGCAATTCGCGGTCACGGTCTTGGTGCCCGCGGTGCTCCAGCTTACCGAGTTGCCGGACAGGCTGCCGCCCGGCGCGGAGATCGTGGCACCGGAGAGCGGGGCGCTGGTGCCGTCGCTGTAGTATCCGGTAACCGAGTAGGACACCGCCTGGTCGATGCGCGGCGAGGCACT
>JBGPVQ010000339.1:0-3688 GCA_041491785.1 Gemmatimonadota bacterium
CCCTCGCTGTTGAAAAATCTTCTCCACGTCGTTCACAGCGCGTGGGCGGAGGGGCGCAAGTGATTGTCACTCAATCGGGCAGGCGTTTTCCACACAGACAACTTTGGCCCCGGCGGAGGATTCAGAGGCAGAAGGCAGGGTCCACATTCCTGTGAATTCATCGAGTTTTCCACACGTGGAAATGCAGAGAAGCCGTTGGCAGGTGGCGGAAGTAGCGGTGGCTTCAGGCGATGCACGTCGGAGTATTTATCAACATGAGGAGTCATGTGTAAGTCTTTGTTCCACATGGCTTAAACATGATGGCCTCATGTGGAAAATCACGGAGCCTTCCCCCGCAGGGAGTGGCCGGTTTGACGCCTCCTGAGGGCCAATCTAAATTACGCCGTTCCCACCACCTAAGACCCTCCACTCGGCGGCCCCGACCTCATGTCAAGCGACCCCAGCACCAGTGCCGCTGTCAGCTTCGGCGCCGCCGTCGTGCGCGGTGCCCTCGGGCTCGAGGTGCGCGACCCCACCGCCCTGCAATCCCCGACGATGGACCGGCTGGTATGGCAGGCGGTCTTCGGAGCCGAATCCGAACGCGAGGACGCCCGAAGATTCCTCTGGGAGCTGGGGCAGGCCGTCGGGGTGCGTCCGGCCTCGATTCACCAGTTGTACCTGGCCCGCGGCCGGCGGGAGTGCTCGGGGTTTACGGTTCCCGCCATCAACCTCCGAATGCTGGGCTACGATGCAGCCCGGGCGGTTTTCCGGGCGGCTCGGGGCGGGGATGCGGGTGCGATCATCCTGGAAATCGCCCGGTCGGAGATCGCCTATACCGACCAGCGCCCCTCAGAGTACGTGGCGGTGATGATCGGGGCGGCGCTGCGGGAGGGCTATCGGCTCCCGCTCTTCATCCAGGGCGACCACTGCCAGGTGAACGCCAGGAAGTTCGCCGCCGATCCCGAGGGGGAAGTGGGAGAGGTGAAGAAGCTGATCGCTGAAGAGATCGGCGCCGGGTTTTTCAATATTGACGTCGACACCTCGACGCTGGTGGACCTCGAGCAGCCCGACCTCGACCTGCAGCAGCGGACCAATTACCAGCGGGCGGCGGAGATCACTGCGTTCATTCGCGGTCTGGAGCCCCGAGGGGTGACGGTCTCGGTGGGCGGGGAAATCGGCGAAGTGGGGATGAAGAACAGTACGGTCGAGGAGCTGCACGCTTTCATGGGCGGCTACAATCGGACCCTCGCCGCGAAGGGCAAGGGGCTCTCGGGCTTGAGCAAGATCTCAGTCCAGACCGGCACCTCCCACGGGGGGGTGGTGCTGCCCGACGGGTCCATCGCGGAGGTGAAGCTCGACCTCGCTGCCCTGGAGGCGCTGAGCGCCGCGGCCCGCACGACCTACGGCCTGGGCGGCGCGGTACAGCACGGCGCCAGCACGCTCCCGCCGGACGCGTTCGGGAATTTTCCCCGGGTGGAGACGGTGGAAATCCATTTGGCCACTAACTTCCAGAATATCGTGTTCGATCACCCCAGCCTTCCGGCCGACCTCCGGCGGCGGATGACCGCCTGGCTCGACCAGAACGCGGGGAGCGAGCGGAAACCCGAGGACACCGACGAACAGTTCTACTACCGGGCCCGGAAGAAGGCGATCGCTCCCTTCAAGCGGGAGTGTTGGGCGCTGCCGGAGCCGATCCGGTCCGCGATCGCCGCCGATCTGGAGAAGACGTTTAGGTTTCTCTTCGGCCAGCTAAAGGTCAACGGGACCGCGGAGCTGGTGCGGAGGATGGTGACCGTGCCGGGGCTGAGCTGGGATCAGCTGCACCGGGCGGGCGAGCGGGCGGTGGACGACGCGGAGGCGGGCGAGTAGGGCATCGCGAGGAGGGGCCGTGGCACGAAGGGACGAGCGGGACATTGTCGTGATCGAGCAGGGCGGCGGCGGGTCGGTCTGGTGGCTGATGGCGGGCGGCCTCCTGGGCGCCGGGCTCGCGCTGCTCTTCGCCCCTCGCACCGGCGAGGAAACCCGGAGAATCCTGGCGCGGCGGTTGGCCAAGCTCAAGGACTCCGCGGAGGACGCCTTCCTGGCCGGTGAGAACGAAGACGAGGACGAGGACACGGCGGACGCCGAGGCCGCCGGCCCCGGCGCCGCTACGCCGCCCGCCCGTGAGGATCGAACTGGCAGTCACTCCGCCCTCTCGCCGGCCCGGCTCGAGCTGGAAAAGCGGCTCGCCGACGCGCGCGCCCGCCGCCAGCGGGCCCTCGTCGAAGAGGACGAGGAGCCGGTCGCCTGAGCGAGACTCGCCACCGCGCCTGGTACCGCTCGTTCCGCGGGTTCGCCTGGCGGACCCTGCAAGCTGCCGACGAAAACAACATCCCCTTTCTCGCCAGCGCACTGACCTTCGACGGCCTGCTTGCCGCGGTGCCGTTCATTCTGCTGCTGTTTGCCGGCCTGGCCCAGGTGCTCCAGGGAGTGGCCGGCACCGGCCCGGTCGATCCCCGCGAGCTCTTCGAGCGATTCCTCCCAGCACACGAGCAGGCCCAGGGGGCGGATCCCTTCGCCACGGTCGAGGGAATCCTGGCGCGGCTCACCACCGTCGGTCGCAGCGTCACGGTCGTGGCGGTCCCGCTTTTCCTCTGGTTCAGCACCCGGCTCTTCGCCGGGATCCGTACCGCGCTCAACAACATCTACGACGTCTCGGTCCGCCCCCCGCAGGGGCACTTCATCATCCGCTACCTTCTGGCGAAGCTTCGCGATCTGGGAATGGTTCTGCTGACCCTGGTACTGTTTCTGGCCAACACGGTGCTGACCGCCGGCTTCGCGCTCCTCAGGTCGCGCGCCGCCGGGCAGGGCGTGCCGAGCGGCCTGCCGAGTTCCGGGCTCGAGCGCTGGGCCGGCGAGGTCCTCGCTTTTGGCTTCCTGATCGTCCTGTTCTTTCTGCTGTACCGGCACGCCTCGTTGCGCCGAGTCACGTGGCAGGCGGCGTTGGTGGCGGCGGGCTTCATGGCGGTGGCGTTCGAGATCGCCAAGCGGCTCTTTGCGCTCTACATTCGCGGACCGGCGGGCTATGGCGCGGCCTCGGGCGGCGCCTCGATCGGCGCGGTCATTCTCTTCGTCGTATGGTTGTACTATTCCGCCCTGGTGTTTCTGCTGGGGGGCGTCGTGGCCGAGACCTGGGAGCTTCGCGCGCTGCAGCGGAGCCAGCGCGGCATTGTGTAAGCCCGGCGGCCTTGCCCATCATCCCTTTCGCTCGATCGAGACCATGCCCCGAACCTTGCTTGCCGCTCTGATCCTCGTCCTGGCGGCGGTCCCTGCGCCGCTCCCGGCCCAGGCCGCCTTCGATTGGTATGGCCGCGGGCCCTACCGGCCCGCGGTCCCCCGGCCGGATTCGCTGCTGGGGCACGCTCTCGGCACTCGCCACACGATGTACCACGAGCAGCAGCGGGTGCTCGACCGCTTGATTGCCGCGGCCCCGGACCGGGTCAGGACCGAGGTGATCGGAACGACCGCCGAGGGGAAGGTGATGCGCCTCCTGATCATCTCGGCGCCGGAAAACCTCGCCCGGCTGGATCAGATCAAGGCCGATCTGGCACTGCTGGCCGATCCGCGGCGGACCCCGCCGGCCGAGGCCGCGGCGATCGCGGCCAGGACCCCGACGGTGGGCCTCCTCACCCACTCGATTCACGGCAACGAACCGGCCGGCTTCGAGGCC
>JBGPVQ010000340.1:0-3676 GCA_041491785.1 Gemmatimonadota bacterium
GATGTCCACGCCGAGATACTCACAATGGAGAAAGTGGCGGGCATTGGTTCCCGGCCCGCACCCCACGTCGAGTACCCGTCGAATCCCGGCCGGATCGAGGTGCCGCAGGAGCGGGGCGAGCTTCCGCTCCGCGAACGGCGCTTGCCAGAGGCGATAGACCAGCGTGCTCTCCATTGGATGAGCGGCCACGATCACCTCCGCCAGCGGAGCTCGAAGCGTCCCATCTCGCTTCCTTCGGGAAACCGCGCTCGGAGCGAGTCCACCAGCCCGGGCGGCAGCGCCGGCGAGAAGGAGGGCCGCAGATTGAGCGCGATGGCCCGAATACCGCCCCGGTCGAGGGTCGCGAGGAAGCCGGCACCGTCCTCTCCGGTTGCGCCAAGGAAGTCGAAGAGCGCGCGGGTCCGGTTCCGGTGGCCGCTCAGAAAGTAGACCTCCGGCGCGTCGGGCCCCGCTCAGACGTCCCCATTCCCGGCATGCAACCCGAGGTCCGGTATCAGCGCGCCGTAGAGCTGGGCGTCCTCCGGATTCACCCGGAGTCCGGCCCGCGGGAGATCGAGGGGCACGGTCGGGTGCGGGGTTTCGTACCGGAAACCCAGTCCCACGGTCGCCCCCGGCGTGACCAGAAGGACGGCGAATGCGCCATAAAACCCCAGAGTGACCGCCCCCATGAGACGGGGGGTGCGCCCCAGCCCCCGGATCAGCGCCACGAGCGTGAGCAGGAGCAGCGGCGCCACGTAGAGGAAGTAGATCGGCGAGGAGAAGGGAAACTGGACCAGACTCGCAAGCGCGGTGACGGTGGCCAGCAGCACGAATCGCCGCCGTCCCGCGGCGGGCCACCCCGCCGAAAGCCGTGGCCAAGCGACGAATCCGGCCGCGACCGCCGCGGTGAGGGGAATCAGGTTGCGGATCGACTGCCAGACCAGCCGGTGCGGGAAGCTGTCCACCGAGGCCAGCCAGACGACGATCGCGAATAGGACGGCGACGACGATCGCGGCGCGGCGCCATCGCGGATGATCCCAGTCCCCTCGAGGGCGGAGCAGGACCGCGAGCGGAACGGCGGCCAGGATCCAGAACGGCGCCGGGGGCTGCATGTTCGCGAAGGCGAGGCGGCGGAACGGCGCCACGAAGACGCCGTTCACCAGAGCCGGTAGCCCGCCGGCCAAGCCGAACCCCAGAACGAACCCGGCAACCGGCGCCAGCGCGCCGGCCAGGAACGGGAGCGCCGCCGCCACGAGGCGCCGGAGCCGCACCCCGCCCCGCCCGGCGGCCGGCGCCCACTCGCGCGCGGCGAGGGCCCCCGCGAGGAGAACACCGGGAGCCACGAAGTGGACGATCGGTCGAGCCAAGTAGAACGGCGCAATGCCGCGCCAGAGCATCACGACGAAGAGCAGCAGTCCCGCGGTGAGGCCCCCCGCGACGACCCGATCCGCCCAGCCCCGCCGCGGCTCCTCCGGCTCCTCGCCCCGGGTGGCGTACAGGAGGAAGAGCAGCGCGCCCGCGAGGTAGAACAGACCGGAGAGCTTGATGAGGAAGGACACTCCGCCCGCAAGGCCGGCGAGGTATAGCCAGCGCCGGGCTCCGGTCTCGTCCCACTTGATCAACGCGGCGATACCGAACGTGGCGCAGAAGAGGTTGTACCACGAGGGGATCGAGGCCGGGTAATTCGGAACGCTCCACGCGAGCGCCAGGAGCACAATGCCCGCTGCGGCGGGAGGGGATACCAAGCGCACTGCGATACGGAAGAAGGCGGCCAGCCACAGTATGGTGGCAGCGAACAGCGGAATGCGGAGGACCGCGAGGCGAATCCCGCCCAGCAGGAAGGCCCCGGCGTGAATGTAGGTGAGCAGCCCGGTGTACGGCTCGTCGAAGTCGCGGTGGGGCACCTGGCCCTGCAGCACCCGTTCCGCCGTCTGCCCGAGGGCGCCCTCGTCGTGCGGGTACCAGCCGCGGGTGAGGTAGAGCCCCAGGTACAGTCCGCCGACCAGCAGCGTCCCGAACAGCCAGGCCCGCGCCGGAGGCCGGCTCGGCTCCGGCGAACCGGAGGTCATTCGCCGCTCCGCCACGCCGCGACCAGCGAATCGCGATTGAGGGGGATGAACACCGGCGCCGCGCCGACGGTACCGCTCAGCGGCCTGAGGAGATAGAGCGAGCGGCCGGGAAAGTCCCGCAGGAGGAGGCTGTCGCGCGGGCCCAGGTCGCGGGCGTAGACGTTCGTCGGCTGCCGCGCCAGCAGCAGCGGCGGGAAGAGGGTGAAGCCGTTCCGGTTGGCTTCGACCTTCGCCCGGCAGCGCGGCGGATAGTCGACTCCCCGCGACAGACGCAGCGACGGATCGCCGGTAATCGCCTCGGCGTTCACCAGATTCACCGAATCGGCCCGCAGCGGACGGAGCGCCGCGGTCGCGGCGGTCCCACTCATCCCGCTCGACTCGAGAAGGGTCAGCGCGTGATCGAGCCGGCAGGGATCGGCCGCCCGGTAGATCGCATCGGCATCGGGCCGCGAAATGCCGATCGCCCACATCCGCACCACCAGCTCGGCCCCCCAACTCTCCCGCACCAACACCAGCGCGTTGCGGATCCCGGCCACCGAGGCGGCACGATCGGGATCCCACCGGAGCGACCGCATTCCGCCCCGGTATTGACGCGCGCGCACCGGCACCGCCGTCGCCAGCCCGAGCGCGGCGGCGATGACGGTGGCGTAGCTCGCCACCCGCAAGAGCAATCCGTCCCCGGCGCGTTCCCGGAGGGCCGGCAGGAACCGCGCGGTCCACAGGGCCAGCAGCGGCAGCAGGGGGTACATGAAGCGAGGTCCTAAGTAGAACCCGTCGTGCCAATAGGCGAAGTACAACCCGATCACCAACACGCCCGCCGCGATGAGATAGCGATCGAACGCGCTGAGCCGACGGGTGAGCGCGAGCGCCGCGGTGAGCGGTATCAGCGACGGCGCGGCCGCCTCGAAGAGGTAGCTCTGCAGCCGGAGCAGGTAGAGGTTGATGAGCTCGAGCCCGCGCGCCGGAGTATGGACCGGGCCCCAGGGTGTGACGTGAAAGCCGAGATCATGCCCGTGACCCCAGAGCACGGTGTACCCGAACAGGAGCGGCCCGCCGGTGGTTTCCAGATTGGCCCAGCACAACCCGGCCACCGGCAGCGCGAGGCCCAGCCCCGCACCCAGGAGAGCGCCGGGCCTCCGGCTCCGCACCGCTCGCGCCAGCAGCCAGATCCCGGCGGGCACAGCGAACGCCGCGGCATCCACCGGACGGATGGCGGCGGCAACACCAAAACCGAGGCCCGCCAGCAGCCCGTCCCGGAACCGGCCGGTGCCTTCGGTGGTCGCTCGGGCAAGGCCCCACATCCCGATCACCAGCCAGACGAGTCCCGTGACGTGGTTCATGTGGGAGCCCGACATGAAGACCGCGAACGGCGCCAGCGCAAACAGCGACAGCGCCCCGAGCGCCACGCCCGGCCGCGGCTCGATCCGGCGCACCAGCGCCCCGAAGGCGATCACCCCGCCCGCGGCGAAGACCGGATCGACCAGCCACTCGGCGCCCGCCAGGCTTCCGAGCGCCAGCATCGCCGGGCCTCCCACCGGGAACTGGCCGTAGACCCGGCCCCCCTGTTCGACCAGATGGAGGCTGCTGAAGAATTCCTGGTGGGCCGCCGCCGGCATCCAGAGCCGCCC
>JBGPVQ010000341.1:0-3662 GCA_041491785.1 Gemmatimonadota bacterium
CCGAGAAGGGAGTCTCCTGGAAAACCGCGTCGGTGTTGAACACCTGAACGATGAGGTCGACCTGTCCTTTCGACCATCCCCGCGCGAAGGTGTCCACCAGCTCCCGGGCCAGGTCTCGCATGGCGGCGGCTTCAACGACGGGCGACATTCAGGGACTCCCGGACGGTAAGTGGCTTCTCTTCAACATACACCCTCCGCAATTCGGAGCGCATGGTGAACGATCCCCGTTCGCAGGTCGTCGGATCGCTCGTCGATACCTGGTCCAAGTTCGAGGGCGAGACTCGCGGGTTGAGCGAGGCCCAATGGACCTTTCGCCCGGGCCCGGGGGCGTGGACTCTGGCCGAACTGGCGGAGCACCTGGCGTTGATCGAAGGGAGCATGCTCCGCCTCATCACTGGCAAGCTGGTGCAGGCGGAGGCATCCAGCGAGCTCATCGCCGCCACCGAGGGGAAGGCCGCCCTCATCGAGCGGAGGGTACCCGATCGGACCCGTCGGGTCGAATCTCCGGAGTCCCTCAAACCGACGGGCAGGTGGATTCGCCCGGAGTTGGCCGTCGCGGCATTCGGGGAGTCCCGGCGGGCGGCCATTCGATGGTTCGAGACCACGCCCCTGGATCTGAGGCGCTACGTGGCCCCGCATCCGTTCCTGGGGCCGATCGACGGTTGGCAGTGGGGCCTCTTCCTGGCCGAACATCTCCGACGCCACCTCTTCCAGATCGCGGAACTGCTGGAGGCCCCGGGGTATCCCAATCGATGAGGGGGCTCTCCGCGAGTTGAGGAACGAAATCCAATATTCGCTGCCGGCGGTCCACCCCTCTTAGCGGAGATTCACGATGAAAGGCATCCTGCGGTCGGCATCGGGGGTCGGTTTCCTATTGGCCCTTGGCGCGGCGGGACTCGAGGCCCAGGCGCATGTGGTGCTTGGTTTCGGCGGGGGGGTGATCGTTCCGACCAAAGGAGAAAAGAGCTTCGGACCCGACGTGAAGTCGCTCGGCTACAACATCGAGGCGATCCTTGGCGTGGCCCCGGCCAAGGGGCGGATCACCTTCCGGGTGGACGGGATGTACTCGGCAATCAACTTCAAGTCGACCAGCAGTGCCACTCCGAAGGACAAGCTCTTCGGCATCGACGCGGACGTCGTGCTCCACCCCGGCACTAACGGCAGCGTGCGTCCCTACTTGATGGCGGGCCCCAGCTACCTGCATGACAGCTACCGGAGCGGATCAACCACCGGGAACGCGACCAGCAGCAACATCGGGTTCAACGGCGGCGCCGGTCTCAACTTCGGACCGAGCGACAAGGTCTGGTTCTTCCTCGAGGGCCGCTTCATCCATACCAAGGACCACAGCTTCTTCCCCTTCTCGCTTGGAGTTCGGATAAACCCGCGCCCAGCCTCTGCCAAGAAATAGCGTTACCCGGGGGGGAGCGGCTGATCCACCGGGAGGGCGAGCGATTCGCACACGTTGAGGCCGGCCGGACAGACGCCCACGCGCAGAAGGCCTCGCAGCCGCCCCGGGCGCCGCTCGAGGCCGATGACGGGGGGCTCCGCGAAGTATCCCGAATCGGCGGTGAGCGCCGGCGCGTCGAACTGGAGACGGGTGCCGTCGGTGAGCTCCAGCACCGGCTTGAGGCGGGCATTGATCCTGGCGCCCGGCGCGGGGATGAGCGAAAGCCGGTAGCCGGCGCGCGTCGCGGCGGCCTCCAGCTGCACGGGGGCGGGCCGGGGGGGCGCGGCCACGGCACAGGCGGCAAGGGGACCCAGCGCCAAAGCCACCAGGAGCCTCACTCGGCCAGCAGTGCCTCGATGCGGTGACTCCATTCGCGGTACCAGGCGTCGCCCAGGTGGAACTCTCCGTACCCCTCGTAGCGAATCCGGCCCTTCCTATCGATCAACACGAAACTCGGCCAGTACTCGATACCGTACAGTTCCCAGGTCGCGCGATCGTTGTCCTGGGCGTTGGGATAGAGGATACCGCGCTGCTGGAGCGCACGGGCGAGGTTGCCCTTGTCGTGCTCCCCGGCGTACGGGGGAAACTCGGGGGTGTGGATGCCGATGAGGGTGAGCCCCCTGGCGCGGTAGTTCCGGTCGAACTCCACCAGCGCGGGCACCGTGTTGGTGCAGTTGACGCAGGTGAACACCCAAAAGTTGAGCAGCACGACGCGGCCCCGGAGCGACTCGAGGGTGAGCGGTCGGTCGATATTGAGCCAGCTCACGTTTTTCCAAGCCGGTGCCGGTCGCGGTTCTCCACCGGGCACGAGTGCCACGAGCACGGCCAGGGAAATCGGGAGGAGTTTCGCCATGATCGAAGCTAACTCCGTTCGGAGGCGGCCATTGACCGTTGCTCCGGTGCCATGAAGCCACGAAGGGGCGGCCCCGCGCCGCTTGCCAATGGTGCACCCCTCACATAGACTCTCCGATACAACTGATCCACGGCAGACGAGGCCACCCGGAAGTCCGGTGTGATACCGGCGCGGCCCCGCCACTGTAAGAGGCAGTTCGCCGCCGCACCACCTGCCACTGGGGGAAGAGCCCCGGGAAGGCCAGCGACGGCGCCTCAAGCCAGGAGACCGGCCTCGTCTGCTCCCGCACGATTCCCTCGAGGGGGGGGAGCGGGGCCGAGGTGTCTCCACCGACGTCCCCGTCTCGCCCTGCGCCCTCACCAGGACGCAGGGCGATTTGTGTCGGGGCACCTCGACCTCCCGTGGAGGCTCCCATGCCGTTCGGCCGTCCGTTCCTCGCCGCCGCTATCGCGCTCGCGCTCGCCCCTGCACTGCCGGCCCAGACTCGCGACTCGGTCCGGCTGCGGGAGATCCTCGTCACCGCCACCCGAACACCGACTGCGCTTCGCGCGGTAGGCAGCAGCGTCGATTTGCTGCGCCCCGCCGAGCTGGCGCGGCGCCATATCGAGTCATTGCGCGACGCGCTCCCGCTGGTACCCGGTGGCGTCGTGCTGATGAGCGGGGGACCCGGCGCCGTTACCTCGCTTTTCTTGCGCGGCGTTTCGTCGACCCAGACACTGCTCCTGGTCGACGGGATCCGGGTCAACGATGCCAATACCAGCTATGGGAGCTTTCTGGGCGGAGCCGACCTCGGCGGGCTCGGACACCTCGAAATCGTGCGCGGGCCGCAGAGCACGCTCTATGGCGGCGCCGCGATCGGAGGGGTGGTGGCGCTGGACGCCGCGCGTGGAGAGGGGCGCGCCCACGGCTCCGCGGAGATGGAAGCGGGCTCGTTCTCCAGCTGGCGCGGACGGGTAACCGCCCAGGGTAGCGACGGTCGATTCGGCTTTACCCTCTCGACGACGGCCAACGGCACCGAGAACCAGCGGCGTCCCAACGCCTGGGACCAGCGCACCCAGCTGGTGCGACTCGACTACCGGGCCTCGAGCCAGGTCAGGTTGGGCGCCACCCTCCGCGGACTGCAGCAGGGATACACCAGTCCGGGCGACCTCAGAACCTCGAACACGACGCCCGCCGGAACCACGACGTACGAGAACAATCTCGGCACCCTCTGGATCGAGGCGACGCCGGCGGCGCGCTGGGACAGCCGGCTGATCCTGGGCGCGCAGGAGCAATTCACCAAAGGCACCAGCCGATTCAACGGCAGTCCCGAGTCGGCGTTCACGCTGAGCAATTCCCGCTGGGTGCTCGATTGGCAGAACA
>JBGPVQ010000342.1:0-3657 GCA_041491785.1 Gemmatimonadota bacterium
AGAGGGCTAGGCGGTCGAATCGTCCTCCCGTTTCCAGCGGGCTTCCGCCGCCCTCCTGGCGATATCCTCCCGCTCGACGGGCCTCATGCCATTAGCCCGCGCCTTGCCACCCTTCTTCCCACCCTTCCGGCCCCGCCTGACCGCCTCCGGGTTCTTTTCCCGCTTCCCCGGCGGCTCAGGGCGGGCTCCCTCGCCAATCGCGGCCTGGGTGAGCCGGTAGGCCCGCTGGCTCTCATCCTCGCGGAGGGACGGTCGTTTCTTCGGCATGCCCTAAGATAAGTATTTGGCGACCTCCGGGCGGGTCCAGTCCACGTAACGACCAAACTGACCCACTACCCGCACCAACTGGACAATCTCCCGCACCTGCTCCTCGAAGCCGAGTGCCGTGGTGTCGAGGACCACAGCGTCCTCGGCCTGGCGGAGCGGCGCGACCGCTCGGGCACTATCGCGCCGGTCGCGCTCGGACAGAACCGCCGCTTCCCGCGCGACCTCCGCGGAATCGGCCGGGTGCCCGCGCTGCAGGAGTCGGCGGCGAGCCCGGGCCTCGGCGCTGGCAGTCAAGTACACCTTGACCGGCGCGTCGGGGAACACCGCCGTCCCGATGTCCCGGCCGTCGAGCACCACGGGCGCCCCGGCCCGGACCGCTGCGCGGAGCCGAGCATCAACCCAGGCGCGGACCGGCGCGAGCGCGCTCACTTCGGAAACCAAGGCGGTGACCTCCGGGGTGCGGATGAGCGGCTCGGCGTCGTGGCCATCCAGGATCGGGATGATCGCCCCACCCTGCTCCCGGAGCGAGAGCCCCCGCGTCTCCGCGGCACGAATGATGGCCTCCGCAGATCGTTCCGGGAGGCGAACGGCCACGGCGGTGAGTCCGCGGTAGAGCGCGCCCGAGTCCAGGTGCAGCGCGCCGAGGGCCCGGGCCACCGCCGCCGCGGTGCTGGACTTGCCCGATGCGGCGGGGCCGTCGATGGCGATGACGAGGGGCTTCATCGCCGGATGCCCCGGAGCGTCTGCTCGAACCCCGGGAAACTGACCGCCACGCACTTCCGGTCATCCACCCGCACCCTCGCTCCCGGCAGGGTGCCCAGCACTGCGAACGCCATCGCCAGGCGATGATCGCCCTCGGTCCGCACCCGCCCCGCGGGCGGGCGATCGCCACCCTCGACGCGGAGGGTCTCACCTTCCACCGCGGCCGACGCGCCGACCGCACGCAGATCACTCGCGAGCAGTCCGAGGCGATCACTCTCTTTCACCCGGAGCTCACCCACTTCGTGAAAGGCGGTCACCCCGCGGGCACGGGAGGCGAGGACAGCGAGGATCGGGATCTCGTCGATCAATCCGGGAATCTCTTCGGCAGAGACGATGGTGCCGCTGAGCGCGCCGGGCCCGACGATCAGATCGCCCACCGGCTCTCCGCATCGCTCGCCCAGCGCCTCTACGGCGATTCGCGCGCCCATGCGGTCGAGCACCCGGAGGAACCCGGTCCGGGTTGGATTGAGACCGACGGATCGAATCCGGAGCGAACCCGAATCGGCGAGCAGCGCGGCAGCCACCAGAAAGGCCGCGGAGGACGGATCTCCGGGAACGGCGAGGTCGAAGGGCACCAGCGATCCGGTGGGTTCGAACCGGATCCAGCCCGCGGCGTCTTCGACGACCGAGAAGCCGAACGAGCGGAGCAGCCGCTCGGTGTGATCCCGGGACCGGCCCGAGGGCTCGCGCACCGCCACGGGAACCGAGCCGGCCATCCCGGCAAACAGGAGACAGCCCTTGATCTGCGCGCTGGAGACCGGAAGCCGCCATTCGAGCGGCGCGAGCACTCCGCCCCGGACGGCGAGCGGGAGGTGGTCGGATTCCGGTCCATCGAATCGCGCCCCCATCAGGGTGAGCGGTTCGGTCACCCGTCGCATGGGTCGACGCCGGAGGGAGGCGTCGCCGGTAAGGGTGGCGGTAAACCGATGCGCGGCGAGGAGTCCGAGTGAAAGTCGTGCGGTGGTCCCTGAATTACCGCAATCGAGTGCCACGCTCGGGCGGCGGAAGCGACTGCGCCCGACGACCGTCACATCGCCGCCGGCCCGCAATGGGGAGACCGTGGCGCCCATGGCGCGAAGGAGGCGCGCGGTGGCCCGGGCATCGAGCGAAGTCAGCGCACCCCGGAGGCGGGAGCGGCCCGGAGCCAGACCGGCCAGAAGCAGGAGTCGGTGGGTGATGCTCTTGTCACCCGGAACGATGGCGGTGCCGGTTACCCGCACGAGAGTTGCTCCGTCCATTCGTGATCGATGCTGTTGGGGTTGCTACTTGCTTGGCACAATTGTAGTTATAGACGATTCGCGCACCAAACCCGAGGCCGAGGAACCGAGGCGCTTTGACCTCTACGTCTCCCGCGCAACGACTCCCGCCCGATTCCTGGCTCCTACAGATTCTCCTGGATGCCGGCCTCGTGCTAGGTGTTCAGGCAGAGGAATTGCGGCAGGGCGGCGAGGGGGGCTCGGTGTGGCAGGGCGCGGTGAGCCGGGGCTATGCCACCGATGAGGCGATCGTCGCAGTCCTCGCCAAGAAATTCGGGGTGATCGCGGCCGATCTCGCCGCCGCAGACACCCGCGCCACCGCGCTCTTGCCGGAGTCGCTGGCCCGAAAGCATCGGGTCTTGCCCATCGGGGCCGACGACCGGACGATCACGTTGGCCACCGCCGACCCGCACGACCTCGCCCTCGAGGAAACCCTGCGCTTCGTCACCAGCCGGCGGATCATGCTGCAAATCGCTTCACCCAGCCTGCTCGAAAAGAAGATCGACGAGGCCTATCGGCCGGAGCGGGCGATCAACCGCCTCCTCGACGGGCTGAATCCCTCAAACGTCGAGTCGATCGAGGAGCCGCAGGTCGCCACCGGACGGGATCCGGCGCTGGAGGCGCCGATGACACGGCTGGTGGACGCGATGATCAGCGACGGTGTGCGGGAAGGGGCAAGCGACATCCACGCCGAGCCGCTGCCGGATGGCATGTCGGTACGCTACCGGATCGATGGGGTGCTCAAGGAAGTGATGCGGCTGCCGGCCACCGCCGGGCCGGCGCTGGTGCGGCGAATCAAGATCCTGGCCAAGCTCGACGTCACCGATCCGCTGCACCCGCACGACGGACGCGCCGGAGTGCGGGTCGACGGCAAGGTGATCGACCTCCGGGTCGCGACCGTCCCGGTCGCGCGTCGGGGCGAGAAGGTGGTAGTCCGGATCCTGGACAAGACGAACCTCCGGGCCAACGTCCCTGATCTGCAGCTGCCGGCCAACGAGGAAGAAATCTTCCGCCGCTTCCTGGGGCTTCGCGAAGGGATTATCCTGGTCACCGGGCCGACCGGGAGCGGAAAAACCACCACGCTGTATGCGATGGTGAACGAGCTCCGCACCGGCAAGGTGAACATCGTCACGGTCGAGGATCCGGTGGAGTATGACATCCCCGGCATCTCGCAGCTGCAGGTGAACGAAGCGCAGGGGTTCACCTTCGCGACCGCGCTTCGTTCGGTGCTGCGCCAGGATCCCGACATCCTGCTGGTGGGCGAGATTCGCGACAACGAGACCGCAGCAATCGCCATCCAGGCCGGGCTCTCGGGTCACCTGGTGCTCTCGACGCTGCACACCAACGACGCGCCGTCCGCGGTGGTTCGGCT
>JBGPVQ010000343.1:0-3640 GCA_041491785.1 Gemmatimonadota bacterium
CAATACGGCGCGGCCCGCCGCACCCACCCGGCGCATCGGCAGCCAGTTGTTGGGCGTCGCGGTGCTGCCCCCGGCGGACTGACCGGTGTAGCGCGTGGTGTCGAGTCCCGCCTGCTCGATCCGCACATCCTTCCAGTCCACGTCCAGCTCGTCCGCGATGAGCATCGGCAGCATCGTCTTGATGCCCTGACCGATCTCCGGATTCTTGGCGATGATGGTGACGATGCCATCCGGCATGATCCGGATGAACGCATTGAGCTCCGGCGCCTGCTGCGCCGCCAGCGCCGACTTGAGGCCGAAGCGCTTCAGCGAGCTCCCCAGCAGAATTCCGCCGCCCGCCACTGCGGTGACCTGCAGGAACTGCCGGCGCGAGACTCCCTTGATGGCTGTCATGATCCCTCCTCAGGAGTCCCGGTTGGAGGGACCTGTCCCGACCGGCGCCGTGCCCGCCGCTCGGTGGATTCCCTGCCGGATCCTCAGGTACGTGGCGCAGCGGCAGAGATTCCCGTTCATCGCGGTGTCGATGTCGGCATCCGTCGGCTTCGGGGTCCGGGCCAGCAGCGCCGCGGCCGACATCAGCTGCCCCGCCTGGCAGTAACCGCACTGCGGGACATCAAGCTCTTCCCAGGCCCGCTGCAGGACATGGGTTCCGTCGGGCGAAAGCCCTTCAATCGTGGTGACCTCCGCACCCGCCACCGCCGAGATCGGGAGCACGCACGACCGGGTCGCCGCACCGCGAATGTGCACCGTGCAGGCGCCGCATTGAGCCACGCCGCAGCCGTACTTGGTGCCCTTGAGGTCGAGCACGTCGCGCAGCACCCAGAGGAGCGGCATGTCCGGCGCAACGTCCACCGTTGCCGACTTCCCGTTGACCTTGAAGGTGACGCTCATGGTTTGACGTACCTCCGGAGTGTTCGCGGACCGACCTCCGCGCCGTAGATATTTCCCCTGGCATCCACCGCGACGCCTTCCGCCGCACTGGTATTGGTGGCGTGCTCCACCGGATCGGGAATGAACGCCCAGACCGTACCGTCTTTGGCGCTTCCGATCCGGATTCCCCGCTTCCATTCCCCGTGGCCGGGAGCGACCGAGCCGGACTCCGAGTCGGTCACGTAGATCGTGTCGTTCCGGATGTAGATGCCGCTCGGCCGGCTGAACTGGAGCCACTCCGCGAGGAGCCGGCCCTCCCGGTCGAAGATCTGAATGCGATTGTTGCTCCGGTCTCCCACGAAGAGCCGCCCCCGGGAATCCATGGCCAGCGCGTGGGGCTGGTCCAGCTCGCCCGGGCTGGTGCCCCTGCTGCCGAAGGCTTTCAGGAACCGTCCGTCTTTGCGAAACTTCAAGATCCGCGCGTTGGCGCCGGGCGCTGACGAATGCCCCTCGGCTATGAATATGTCGCCATTCGGGGCAACCAGCACGTCGTTGGGCTGGTTGAAGTACTCCGGCTCCCGGGCCCCGCCGGCCTTGCCGAGGGTCAGGAGCAGCGTGCCGTCGGGACTGAACTTGAACACCTGGTGGCCCTTGGGCCCCGCTGCCGCTGCCGCCTCCCGCTGGGCGGCGGTTCCGGTGCAGGTGCAGTCGGTCACCCAGACGTTGCCATCCCGGTCCACAAATATCCCGTGCGGAGAGAGCAGCATGCCCGCGCCGAAGCTCTTCACCAGCGTCCCGGCCGAATCGAACTTGAGGATCGGATCGAGATTGGACCCGGCGCAGCTGTTGCTGCCGCAGCGCTCCGCCACCCACACGCTCCGGCCGTCCTTGTCGATCTCGACCGCGCTGGTGGAGCCCCAGGTTCTGCCCGCCGGCATCCGGGCCCAGCCTTCGATGGTTCGGTAGGGATTCGGAAGATCATTGCTGGGGCGGGTGCCGGTTGCCCCCTGAGCCACCGCCGGGGAGCCGAGGCCGGCCAGCGTCCCGGCCAAGAACGCGAACCCGAGCACTGTCCAGGCTCTCATCCGGTAAAACGTACTGCCGGATCGAAGCGGCTGTCACCCTGACTCCGGCGCCGGCCGCGGCATACCTCCCGGCCTGGCTGGAGTCGGCGGAATCCGACGGGACTCGACGGCTTCCCTCCGGGGGACCCTCGGGATTTGGCGATTCTTGCCAAGAAACCCACTATTTTGGTCAAAAATGGGCTGATTTTGGCCGAAAATACGCAAAAACCGCCGGATTCCAGGTGGCCGAAATCGGCTGGAACCGAGCCCCTGGCGCCACCGGGTCGGTAGATTGCAGCCGGCCACCCCCAAACGGATGGACCCATGAACGTGGAGCACGACATCCCCGGCCATCGCTTCGTGGTCCGGATGCCGGAGGGGGAGGGCCAGCTGGTCTATGCGGTTGCCGGGCCTCAGCTGCTGGATCTGCTGCACACCGAAGTGGCGCCGAGCCTGCGGCGGCGCGGTATCGCCGACGCGCTCGCGGGGGCGGCCGTCGATTACGCTCGGCGGAACGGCGCCAAGATCATCCCCACCTGTCCCTTCGTGCGGGGTTGGCTCGCCCGGCACCCGGAGAACAACGATCTTCTCGCCGCCAGACCATCCCGCGGCACCCCTTGACGGCGCGGGAGAACGCAGGGCGGCGCTCGCCACCCGCTGCGTTCAATGGTAAGTTCGCGGTTCCCCTCTCTCCGGTTGCCGTCTCATGAAGCGTGTATTGAGCCTCACCACGCTGGTCTCCCTCACTGTTGTGGTCACCGGCCGTGCACAGCAAGCGGGTTCCGGCCCCCTTGCCTCGGCGCTGCGCGCCGCCTTGACGCGGGTAACCGCGAACATGCCGGGCGCCGCCGACCTCATGCCGGCCGACAAGTACGGCTTCAAGCCGACCCCGGAGCAGATGAGCTTCGGAGAGATCATCGCCCACGAGGCGCAGTCCAACGAGACCCTCTGCGCGGCAATTGCCGGTAGCGCGGCGACGCCATCGGAGTCGGCCGCCGGTGCGACCGCTCCCAAGGACCAGCTGGTGGATCGCCTCAAGAAGTCCTTCGCCTATTGCGGGACCGTCATCGCGCAACTGAATGAGGCCACCCTGGGCGACTCGGTACCGTTCTTCGGCGGCCGCAAGGCCACCCGGGCCCGGGCGGTGATTGTCCTGGCGCAGGACTGGGCCGACCACTACGCCCAGGCCGCGATGTACCTGCGCGCCAACGGCATCCTCCCACCGTCGGCGCGGCCGCGGAATTAATTCCGGGGCGGGGGCGCGTCAGGGCACCAGCGCCCCCGCCGTTCTGGCCACCACGTTCGGGACGCCCCGCTCCCGCAGTTTGGCGTTGAACTCGGCCAGTTCCCTGCTGAGCAACTGACTGAGCCGCCCCCGTGCGGCCGTCGCTTGGGTCGAGAGCAGCTGGCGCACCTCACCCTGCTGGGTGGTCGGTGCGAAATCCGAGCCTGCCACCTGGCCGGCCAGATAGAGCAGCTGTCCCACCACCTTGATGGGCCAGCGCACGCCATCCTGCCCCCGCCCGGTCAGCCGGAGCTGCACCAGCTCCTCCTCCACCGCGATGAACCGCTTCTCCAGCGAGTCGGCGTCGGCCCGGACTCCGGCGAGCGACGAGTCGCCGGCCAGCACGCCGCGGAGCGCCACCAACTGGCTGCGGAGCGACTCGATGGTGTTGACGGCCTCGACCGCGCCGTTGATATCGCCG
>JBGPVQ010000344.1:0-3635 GCA_041491785.1 Gemmatimonadota bacterium
CCCACGTCCCCACTTCCCCACATCCCCCGCCGAGCCGGAGCGGGAATGGGGGAGCGACGGTGCGCCGATGCCCCTTGGTGTAACTGGCAACACGCCTGACTCTGGATCAGGAGAGTCCTGGTTCGAGCCCAGGAGGGGCAATATGGAGCGGCCGCGGAACGCGGCCGCTCTTTTGTCTCAGGTGGCTCGGTCCTCGGGCGGCTTCGCCGCCCTCAGGTCGAGCGCCGGAGGGGCAATGTGGAGCGCGATATCGGTTTTTACGGTGTCGCGCCAGCCACCCACCGCCACGCAGTGTTCTAGTGCACGTGCTCCTGCAGCCAGCGGGTGATTGCCGGTAGGGTTTCGGGCGGCGGCAAGGTATGCCCGGTCTCGACCCAGATGAATTGATGGGGCTCCCGGGCCAGCCGCTGCATCGGGAGCACTGAACTCTCGCGGAAGAAATCGTTGTCCTGGGTCCCATTCACCATGAGAAGCGGTCGAGGGCTGATGTGCCCGATATAGTTGGCACCGCACGCCGCGGGATGGTGGCCGGTCTCCAGGGCGTCGAAATGCCCGCCGTAGAGCGCCACCACCGCGGCGAGCCGCTTATCCGCCCCGCCCACGATGAGCGCGAGCTCCGCCCCCCGACTGTGCCCGGCCAGCACGATTCGTTGCGGATCCGCATGGCGCTCCTGCACCAGGTAATCGTACGCCCGGCCTACGTCCTTCACCGTCTGGGTGACCCAGGCGAGGTAGGTCGCCTGCTGGTTGTAGAGCCGCTCGTGCTTTTCCGGCTCGGTGAATTCCTTGAGCAGGTCGGTGGTCCGCTCGCCGAAGTGCTGCAGGTCGAGCGCGAGCACGTTCCAGCCGGCCCGTGCGAAAAACGTCGCCATGAACCGGCTGCCCGCGTTGTCCTTGCCGGGGGCGGTCCCGCCGTGCAGGAAGATCACCCAGCGAGGGGCCGAGCCAGCCGCCGCCGCGCCCCGGTAAATACGGGCGAAGGCACGGGTGCCGGACGTAGTCTGGAAGCTCAGGTGCTCGCGCGCGACGCCCTCGAGCTCGTCGCGTTCGAGCGGGTTGACGTCGAACGGTACCCTCTGGTCGTAGGTGAAAAAGGAGAGGAAGGTCCGAAACGTCCGGTCGTCCACCGGCTTCCGGAGCCACTGGTCGGTGGCGCCGGTTCCCTGGGCGCGCGCGGCCGGCGCGCCGAACAACACGAGGCCCGTCGCGCAGACGAGCTGGCGGGTCAGGCGGGGCATCGGCATGGGTCCTCCTCTCAGGGCGCGCGCGCCGGCGCCGGCCGCACGATGCGAAGCCCAATCACTCCGCTTGCGAGGCCCGGCTCGAACGACTCGGCGTGCGACCGCTCGAACATATACGACGGGTCCTGCCAGGAGCCGCCCAGTGCGATCCGTCGCTCACCGCCCGGCTCCCGATCGTCCAGCCATTCGCGGACGTTGCCCGCCAGATCGTGAACGCCGTATGGGCTGATTCCGAGCGGGTGCGAGCCGACCGGCGCGGGACCCGCGAGCCCGAAGTTAGCCCGGAGCTCGGCGGTGGCCGCGTCTTTCCCCCACGGCCACGGGGCCCGGCTGTCCCCGAGCGTGGCCCGCCACCATTGGGCCGACGTCGGCAAGGTGCCCCCGGCCCAGCGCGCGTAGGCGGACGCCTCGTACCAGGACACCCCAACCACCGGATGATCCGCTGTGCCGTCCGCGTACTTGCCGTTGGCCCACTCGCGCGGGCCGGGCAGCCCGGTCTTGTCGACCAGCAGGCGGAGCGCCTCGTCGCGCGGGCGGGCGCGGCCGGCCAGCGTCATTGTCTCGGGCCAGAGCATGGCCTCGTGGTAGCCGCCCGCCGAGACGAAGCGAAGATACTCCGCGTTGGTGATTTCGTAACGCCCGATGAGAAACGGCGTCCCTACGTCACCGGAGAGCGAGGGTCCCGCGTCCACCGGGACCAAGCCTGCCGTGGAGCTGTCGGCGGGGAGGAGGGAGCGGCGCACCCGCGCCGTGTCGCCCCGGCCGACGATCAGGAGAAGATCGGCGGTTTGGCGTCCCGGCGATTCGATCTGGATCAGATACTCCCCTGCCACGACCGCCCTCCCCGTTACCGGCGTGCGCCCGAGGAGGAGCGGCGCCCGCTTCGCGAACGATTCGATCGGAGTAACCCGCGTGGCGGTCACAATGGCGCCAGGTGGATCGCTCTCGACGGCGAGGCGGCCGGCGACGCGCTGACGGAGGCCCGAGAGACTACCCTCATCGAGGGCCGCCCCGGCCCGCGCCAGCGCGCCGGCCACGTCATCCAGCCGCCCCGCTGCGGCGGCCGGCTCGACGCTGGCGAGGAGTGCGGCAGTGCGGCGGCGCTCGGCCACGGTGCGGACGAGGAGGAACCCCGCACCGGTGAGGATGAGAACGCCTGCGGCCACCCGCCAGGCGATTCGCCGCGATGCTGCGGCGGTGACGGGCCTTGGACCCGACGGCGTCGGCGCCACGCTCGAGGCGACGGCTTCGGCGAATTCCGCAGCGGTGCGGAACCGGTCACCCGGATCCTTGGCAAGCGCTTTTGCCATCGCGGCGCCCAGTGCGGGGGGAACCTCGGGCCTGAGCTCGCCGAGCGGCCTGGGCGTCTGGGTGAGGTGACCGGTCACCACCGCCTGCACGCTGGGGCCGGCGAATGGAGTCACCCCAGCAAGTATCTCGTAACCCACCACGGCGAGCGCGTACACGTCGGCGCGCGCATCCACGTTGCCGCCCGAGAGTTGCTCGGGAGACATGTAGCCCGGGGTGCCGATTGACACTCCGGTGCCGGTGAGCCGGCTCCCGGTGCGGGACTCGAGCAGCGCCCGCGCGATCCCGAAGTCCGCGAGGACGGCGTGCTTCCCCTCGAGCAGGATGTTCTCCGGCTTGATATCGCGGTGGATCACGCCCTCGCCGTGGGCGAACGCCAGCGCGTCGGCCACCTCGGCGAGCAGCCGGGTCGCGTCGGCGACGGGCAGCCGGCCCTCCCGCTCCAGGCGGGAGCGGAGTGATTCGCCCGCCACGTACGGCATGAGGTAGTAGAGCAGCCCCTCCCGGGTGCCGGCGGCGAGAATCGGCAGGATGTGGGGATGCTGGAGCCGGGCGGCGAACTCCATTTCCTGCTTGAAGCGGGCCGCACTCACCTCGCTCGAAAGTTCGGGCGGGAGCAGCTTGATGACGACTTTGCGGTTGAGCGATGCTTCAGTGGCAAGGAAGAGCCGGCTCATTCCCCCGCCGGGCAGCTCCTGCTCGACGACGAATGCATCGCCCAGCGCAGCCTGGACGCGCTGGATGAGGTCCATCACGGCTGAAGGGGGGTGGCCATCGCCGGAAGTATGGGGGTCGGATCGCCCCGCATCAAGCGCGCTCTGCGAGCGCTCCTGGCGATGCTAAGAGCTCGAGATCATCCCACCCTGCGGGCCGGACTCGGTACGCTCGGATGAACTCCGGCTGCGGGCGCCACGATCTTGGGTGAATTGCTGCAAGTTGCCGGAAATCAATGGCTTAGATGAGCGCCTCCGGATCAGGAGAGTCCGGTGACGTCTCGACCGCCGGGTCAGAACGCCGACCAACTTCTCCCTGGCGCGTTCCGGGGTGATACGGTGGTCGGCAAACCAGATCCGGACCATCGCGTTC
>JBGPVQ010000345.1:0-3616 GCA_041491785.1 Gemmatimonadota bacterium
GATTCGGTGCGCGATGGTGTCACCGGCTACCTGGTGCCCCACGGGAATGCCGACGCGCTGGCTCGGCGAATGCTTGAGCTGGCGGACGATTCCGATCTGCGCGACCGGCTGGGACGAGCCGCGCGGCAGCAGGCGGTGGCCTGGAGCTGGGACGACGCGGCCGCCGCCACGGAAGCCCACCTAATGGAGCTGACCGCGGACTGAGGTCCGCCACGACCGGCAACCGGGAGGCCCGATGCGTACCACGATCACCGTCCGGCACTGCGAGATCAGTGAGGCGCTCCGCGCCCGCGCCCGCGCGGTCACAGCCCGCCTGGAGGAGCTCTCGCCCCATGCCCTGGGCGCCACCGTGGTGTTCGACGTCGCGCCGACCGCCCATGCGGTCGAGATTCGCCTCCGCGCGCGCGGGCGGAAGATGCTGGTGGGCACCGGCGAGGGGCCCGACCATCGTACCGCGCTCGACCGCGCCGAGGACAAGCTCCGCCCGCAACTGGTGCGGGCGGGGCACACCCTCCGGCGCTCCCGCCGCGCGCCGTCGCGGACCTCGTGACCCTCCGGCCCCGCGATCTCCTCGCCCGGCACGGCGACCCGCTGCAGCTCGAGCCGCTGACCGGGGAGCAAGGACTCGACCGCTCGCTCCCCGATCAGGATGTCGGAAGCCCCGGCCTCGTCCTGGCGGGGTACACTGGACGCTTCGTCCCGGCCCGTCTCCACGTCCTGGGTGAGACGGAAATCACCTTCCTGCAGTCACTCGACGAAGCCGCTCAGCGCCGCTCCCTCGAAACCTTCCTGAGCTACGAGCTCCCCTGCGTCTTCATCACCAAAGGGCAGGAGGTACCGCCGCTGCTGCTGTCGCTGGCCAAGGAGCGCTCCATCCCGGTGTTGCGCTCCAAGCTCAAGACCGCCGAGTTCTATCGCCGCATCAAACCGATTCTCGAGGACGCCTTCGCACCGCGCACCACGCTGCATGGCTCCCTGGCGGACGTCTACGGCGTGGGGCTCCTCTTCACCGGCCGGTCCGGCGTCGGGAAGAGCGAGTGCGTGCTCGACCTGGTCGAGCGCGGCCACCGGCTGGTCGCCGACGACATCGTGATGGTCGCGAAGAAGGGGAACGACGTCCTGATCGGCCAGGGCCACGAGCTGGCCGCCCACCATATGGAAATCCGCGGCATCGGCCTCATCGACGTCAAGGCGCTGTTCGGCATCCGGGCGGTCCGGCAGCAGAAGCGCATCGAGGTGGTGGTGCAGCTGGAGGATTGGGAAAAGACCAAGGACAGCGAGCGAACCGGGCTGGTGCGCCAGGAAACCGCCATCCTCGACGTCAAGATCCCCAAGGTCATCGTCCCGCTCAACCCGGGCAAGAATCTGACGGTGATCTCCGAAGTCGTGGCCATGGCCCACCTGCTGCGCATGACGGGGGTGGACGTGGCCTCCGCGTTCAACGACCGGCTGATCAAGCGGATGATGGAGCAGCGCGGCCTCCGGGAGTACCTCCAAGAGGACTACGAGTGAGCGAGGGCCTGAGCGGCATCGTGGTCGGTCACGGAGGAGTGGCGGCCGCGCTGGTGGGGGCCGCGGAGGAAATCAGCGGCATTCGCGGCGTCCTGACCGCGGTGTCCAACCAGGGCACCGGCCGCGAAGAGCTGGAGCGGATGGTGGTTGCGGCGGTGGGCGAACATCCCGCCGTGGTCTTTGTGGACATGCCGAGCGGCAGCTGCCTGTTCGCCGCAATGCGGCGGCTGGCCGCGCGGCCGGATGTGCGGGTGGTGACGGGCGTGAATCTCGTGATGCTGCTCGAATTCCTCTTCCACCGGGAGCTGCCGGTGGACGAGGCGGCCCGGCGCGCGGTGGAGTCGGGCGCGAAAGCCATCGGCGCGCGCTGATGTCGATTGTGCTTTGCCGGGTCGACGATCGCCTGGTGCACGGTCAGGTGGTCGTCGGATGGGGACGCCCGCTCGATCTCAACCGCATCGTGCTCGTCGACGACGAGGTGCGGGCCAGCGCCTGGGAGCAGGAGCTCTACCGGATGGCCGCCCCGCCCGAAATCGCGGTGGAATTCGTCAGCGCCGCCGAGGCGGCCTCCCGGCTGGCCGGGTGGCAGGCCGGCCGGGAGCGGGTGCTGGTGCTGGTGGGCACGATCGCGACCGTCGCGGAGCTCCTCCATCGCGCGCCCGGCGCGCTCCCGAAGCTCAACCTGGGCGGCATCCACTCCGGGGCCGGCCGCCGGGAGCGGCTGCGCTACCTCTATCTCTCCGACGAGGAAATCGTCATGCTGCGCGAGCTGGCCCGGGAGGGCGTGGAGGTGAGCGCGCAGGACGTCCCCAGCTCGCGGCCGGTGCCGCTCAAGGAGCTGGGATGAACGGCATGCCGGTCCTGCCGCTGCTGCTCTGGGGTACCATCGCGGGGCTCGACCTCGCGAGCGTCCTCCAGGGGCTGCTCAACCGGCCCCTGGTGGCGGGAATGGTGGCCGGTGCCATCCTGGGCGATCCGGTCGGTGGGCTCCGCATCGGCGCGGCCCTCGAGCTCTTCGCGCTGGACGTGCTGCCGATCGGAGCATCGCGGTATCCCGACTACGGAGCCGCGACGGTCGCCGCGGTCATACTGGGCGCGGGGCAGGCGTGGACCATCGCGCTCGGCCCCTCGGTGCTGCTCGGGCTCCTGCTGGCGCAACTGGGCGGCTGGTCGATCGTTCTGCACCGTCGCGTCACCGCCGGCGCGCTGCGCCGCGAAATGCCCGCGCTCGATCGGGGCGAGGCCGGCGCCGCGGCGCGAGTCCATCGGGTCGGGCTGATCGCCGATCTGATTCGAAGCGCCGGGCTCGCCGCGCTCGGCCTCACGATCGCCGGCGTGCTCTCCGGCGGTCCACGGTTCGATCCCACGACCGCGCGGGTGCTTACCGTCGTCGCGCTGGCCGGTGGCTTCGTCGCCGCCATCGGCGGCGCGTTCCGCCGCGCCGGCACCGCCCGGCGGATTGCCTGGCTCGGCGCCGGCCTGGCGCTGGGCGCACTGGGATTCGGCCTCCGGTGATGGCCCGGTGGAGGTCCCTGCTCCGGCTCTCGGCGCTGCAGGCGTCGTGGACCTACGAGCGGATGCAGGGCATCGGCATCGCGGTGGCGGAGGAGCCGCTGCTCGGGCCGCTGGAACAGCACCCGGAGCGGGCCCGCGCCGCGCGGGCCCGCTCGGCGCAATACTTCAACGCGCACCCGTTCCTTGCCGGGGCGGCGGTCGGGGCGCTGGCCAAGGCGGAGCTGGATGAGGAGCCCGGTGACCGAATTCTCCGGTTGCGCACGGCGCTCTCCGGACCGCTCGGCGCGCTGGGAGATCAGCTCTTCTGGGCCGGCATCGTCCCCGCGATGATGGGGGCGGCGCTGGTGGCGGTTTCTCTCGGGGCCGGGCCGGTGGTGGTGGGGGCGTTCGTGCTGGTCTACAACCTGGTACGCATCGCGGTGACCGAATGGGGGCTTCGAATCGGGCTGGCCAACGGCATGCGGGTGGCCCACGCCATCAGCGAGTCCTGGGTCCCCAGGCTGGCGCCTCGAGCCGGCAACGTTGCGGCGGTGAGTGTCGGGGCCGCGGTGCCGATGGTGGCCGGGTGGCTCCTACGCGGCGGGGGCGA
>JBGPVQ010000346.1:0-3602 GCA_041491785.1 Gemmatimonadota bacterium
CCGTAGAGCGGTTGCAGGACCGGCGTTTCCACCTCCAGGAAACCGCGCTGGTCGAGGAACCCCCGGAGAAACCGGATCACCTCGGCCCGGGTCTCGAACACCCGGCGCACGTCGGGATGCACGGCCAGGTCGGCGTAGCGCTGCCGGTAGCGCACCTCCGGATCGGAAAGCCCTCCGAACGTCACCGCCCCGCCCTCGGTCTGCTGGGTCTTGCCCCGCGGCAACGGCCGCAGGCTCTTGGCCAGGAGCTCCACCACCTGGGCCCGCACCGTCACTTCTCCAGTCTTGGTGCGGAACAGTGGCCCGGTGACTCCCACGTGGTCGTCCAGATCGAGGTACTTCACGGTATCCCACAGGGGGCCCAGCGCGTCCTGCCGGAAATAGATCTGGATGCGGCCGGAGGGATCTTCGAGATGGGCAAAGCTGGCCTTGCCCTGCGCCCGGAGCGCCGTCAGCCGCCCGGCCACCGCCACCAGCGGGCCGTCGTCGCCCTGGCTGTCGTGGTACTGGGCGGCGGCATCGGTCGCGAGGTGGGTTCGGGCGTACCGATAGGCGTACGGGCGGACCCCGGCTGCCTCCAGCGCCGCGCGATTGGTCCGTCGCGCTTCCTCGAGGTACCCCCGCTCGCCCTCGGCGCTCACTTGGCGCTCCCGCTGAAGCGCTTGAGGAAGGCCTGGATGAACTCGTCGATGTCGCCGTCCATCACGCGCTGGACGTCGGTCACCTTGAGCTCGGTCCGATGGTCGTTCACCATCGTGTACGGCTGGAAGACGTAGGAGCGGATCTGGTTACCCCATGAATTGTCGGTCTTGGTGGCTTCGATCACCGCCCGGGCCGCTTCCTGCTCCTCGAGCTTCTTCTGGTACAGGGCGGCGCGCAGCATCTTGTACGCGGTCGCCTTGTTCTTCCCCTGGCTCCGCTCCTGCTGGCAAGCCACGACGATCCCGGTCGGAATATGGGTCAAGCGCACCGCCGAGGAAGTCTTGTTGACATGCTGGCCGCCGGCGCCCGAGGCGCGATAGACATCCATCTTGATGTCCTCGTCGCGAAGATCCACCTCGATGGTGTCGTCGATGTCGGGATAGACGAACACCGAGGCGAACGAGGTGTGGCGGCGGGATTGGGAATCGTAGGGTGAGATGCGCACCAGGCGGTGCACCCCTTTCTCCGCCCGCAGGAATCCGTAGGCGTACTCGCCCTTGATTTCCAGGGAAACCGATTTGATTCCGGCCTCTTCGCCGGGCTGCAGGTCGAGAACGGTCACCTGGTAGCCGCGGCGTTCCGCCCAGCGGTGATACATCCGCATCAGCATCTCCGCCCAATCCTGGGATTCGGTGCCGCCGGCGCCGGGATGGATGGTGATGATCGCGTCGCCCGGGTCGTCAGGCTCCCGCAGCAGCGTCTTGAGCTCGAAGGCCACCACCGCCGCTGCGATCTTCTCCACCTCCGCGCTCAACTCGGCGGCGAGCGACTCATCCGGCTCCGCGACGATCAGCTCGTTCATGCCGCGGGCGTCCGCCAACCGGGTGCGGAGCTGGTCGGCCGGAAGCACCCAGTTCTTCAGGCGCTTCATGTCCTGCACCAGCGTACGGGCTCGTTCGGGGTTCGCCCAGAAGCCGGGGTCGGCCTGCTGCTCCTCCAGCTCCTTCAGCCGGGATTCCTTGACCGGCAGGTCAAAGAAACTCCCGGAGCTCGAGGAGGCGATGTTCCAGTTCGTCGATCCGCTCGTCCAGGCTCGCCATCGCCCACTACTCGCAAGTGAAGGGGTCCTTACGCAGCGAGCCGCCCGCCGCCCCTCGGGCGATAGGACGGCTCGCTTCGGAGAGGCCAAATATAGCTTAGGGGAACACCGGCTGGCCGTCCGCAAGGATCTCGTTGAGCGCGTCGGTAAAGTACGGCGTCGCGTCGGCCAGCTCGCGGCCCACCTGGTCCACGTACTCCTCCCAGCTTTTCCGGATCTCCTCCTCAAACAGCAGCTTGAGTGACCCGTCCCGCAGCCCGTCGCGCCGCTTGGCGGGATGGTACACGACGATGTCACTCACCAGCGCCCGGGCGAGCCGCCGGGCGCGGGCCGCGGGATCCTGGGACAGGAACGGGTTGGTGGGGCGCTTGGGCCGCGCGGGAGGTGCCGCCGGCGGGCGGGGGACAGCCGGCGGGGCCGCCGCCGGAGCGGGGCTCGGCGGGCTGGTGGTGGGCGGCGCGAAGGCGGGGGCCGATGGAAACGCCGGCCGGGGGGCCGAGGGTGGCGCGCCGGCCGGCCGGGCGAATGCCGGAGCCGGCGGCATCGCCGGCCCGCCGACCGGTCGAGGGGTGGTAACGGGGGGTGACAGCGGTGCCGGCGCCGGGGCGGGCTCCGAGCGGAAGGGTGGCTCGTTGACCATCGGCGGAGGCGCGGAAGGGGCCACCTGCCGCTCAGTCACATCGCGCCGGACCCAGAACACACCCGCACAAACCGAGCAACGGGCCCGCACCCCCTCGACGGGGACCTTGGCCGGGTCCACCCGGAACACCGTGTGGCACTGCGTGCAATTGACGTTCATCGCGTCCCGCCCGTCGCCTCCCGCTCCGCCGGCGAACCGGCCCGTTCGTCGCCAGTCCGGCTCTGGCGTCGGTCAACCACGTACACCGAGCCGGGCAGCGTCTTGGCGTAGCTCTTCATTTCGGTTGCCAGTTCGCTCACCTCCGCCGGGTGCGCGAACGTCCGGTGTCGATTGGTAACGATGCCGACCGAGAGCGTCATCAAGGGCACCCGATGCAGCTGGCCCCGCCGGTCCTTCCCGAAAAAATAACCGGCTCGCCGGTCCTGGTCGTTGTACTGAAACGGTACCAGGGTGTCGAAGACCGAGAGGATCTCCCCGCACACCGGGCTGATATCTGCCGCCGGGATGATGAAGATGAAGTCATCGCCGCCGATGTGCCCCACGAAGCCGCGGGCCCCCAGGAGCCCCTTCACGACGTCGTGGAGGATTCGGGAGAGGATGTAGATCACCCGGTCGCCGTCGTAATAGCTGTAGCGGTCGTTGTACTCCTTGAAGTGGTCGAGGTCGGCGTAGCAGACCGCGAACTCGCCCTCCCCCTCGAGGCGGCGGCGAATCTCCCGCTCGATCTCGGTGGTGCCCGGCATCCGGGTCGACGGGTGGACCGACACGTCGCGCTGAGTTCGCACCAGCAGCGCGTCCAGCCGGGCCCGCTGCTCTGCCGGCGGAAAGAGCGGGGTGACAATCTCGTCGGCGCCGGCGGAGAACCACCCTTGAATCTGAACGGCGTCGTGGGCGCCGGCCAGGACCAGCGTAGGAATAATGGCGGTGAAGGGATCACTCTTGAGGTGGCGCGCCAACTCCAGTCCTACGGCACCCATCCGATCCGCGTCGATAAACAGAAAGCAGGGATGCCCCCGGAGAACGATGGACTCGACCTGGGCTGCGTCGGAATGCACCTCGAGCGGGAAGCTCTTCTGCTCCGCCCAACGGCGCACCAAGTCCGGGACAGCCTCCCCGACCGGTCCGAAGAAGAGAATGGTCGGACGAGTCCGCACCCGTATCCTCTCGTAAGAGTTTATCCCGACGGAACTTAGAGACGTCTACGGCGTGAGTCAATCAGAC
>JBGPVQ010000347.1:0-3601 GCA_041491785.1 Gemmatimonadota bacterium
AGTGCCACGCCGAACGATTCCAGGCTGGCAAACGCCTTGTCGCCAAGGCCTGGCTCGTCGGTTACCGTGACCGCGCCATTCCTGGCGGCGCTCTTCCGAGCGGCCGCGAAGACCATCGCGGCGGCCGGCCCGGCGGCCCTCAGTTTGGCGGCGAGGAACTTCCGGGTACCGCCGGAGGCGGTCCAACTGCAGGCACCCGCGTTGGGCTTCGCGATCGGCGTCCCGCCGAGGAGCATGGTCAGGTCGGTCGGTTTGAGCAACGCGCATCCATTCGCCTGGGCGCGGAGCGATTGAGGGAAGAACAGCAGTGGGGCAAGGACCAGACCGCCAAGAAGTAGAGCCCACATCTTCATGAGAATGTCTCCCGGGGAGGCGCGTTGGAAATGGGAGACTACCCGGTCTGCCTCCGTTTTGCGAGAGTCTCGTCCCGGCGAGGATTCTCGACTTCCGGCAGGGACCGGTCAGTTACCGACGAACATCCGTGGGGGGCGAGCGTGGGCCTAGCGATGCTTGCTGCTGACCGACCGCGCCCGGCGTCGGAGCCTCTGCGCAGGTGACCCCACGCTTGAGCCGACCGTACCCTCCGGGTGGTACTGCCCGCAACAGAGGCACAGGCGAACGTTGCGGCGGCCGTCCCCACGGCGCATCTTCAGATGCCCTCTCTCTCCCCGACGGGTCCCTCATGAACAAGCTCGCTCTCCTGTTTGCCGCAGCATGCGCCACCTGCACGCCACTGGGCGCCGCGAATGAGGAGGCCGCGCGCTGGGAGCGGCAGGCCCGGAACATCACCATCATCCGGGACGATCATGGCATTCCCCACATCTACGGGAAGACCGATGCCGATGCGGTCTTCGGGCTGATCTACGCCCAGGCCGAGGACGACTTCAACCGGGTGGAGACCAACTACCTCAATTCCATGGGGCGCCTGGCGGAGGCCGAGGGGGAGTCGGCGGTGTATCAGGACTTGCGGATGAAGCTCTTCATCGACCCCGACAGCATGAAGGCGAAGTTTCAAATGAGCTCGGAGTGGTTGAAGGCCCTGATGAACGCCTGGGCCGACGGCTTGAATTTCTACCTTTCCAAGCACCCCCACGTCACCCCGCGGGTCATCAAGCGGTTCGAGCCCTGGATGGCGCTCAGCTTCAGCGAGGGGAGTATCGGCGGAGACATCGAATCGATTTCGCTGAGCCGGCTGGAGGCGTTCTACGGGAAGCTTCCGGTGAGCCAGACGCCAGCCGGGCAGGACGCCGAGTCGGCGGAGCCCAGCGGATCGAACGGAATGGCGATTGCGCCTGCCAACACCGCGTCCCACCACGCCCTGCTGCTGATCAACCCCCACACCTCCTTCTTCTTCCGGGCCGAAGCGCAGGTGACGAGCGAGGAAGGCCTCAACGTCTACGGCGCCGTCACCTGGGGCCAGTTCTTCGTCTACCAGGGGTTCAACGACCGAGCGGGGTGGATGCACACCTCGAGCGGCGTGGACAATATCGATGAGTACGTGGAAACCATCGTGAAGAAAGGTGACGAGCTTTTCTATCGCTACGGGACCGAGGAGCGCCCGCTGATCGCGACCAGGATCACGGTGCCCTTCAAGACCGCCACCGGCATGGCCAAGCGGGAGTTCACAGTCTACCGGACCCACCACGGGCCCATCGTGCGCGAGGCCGACGGCAAGTGGGTGAGCGTCCGGCTGATGCAGGAGCCGGTGAAGGCGCTGACCCAGTCCTACTCCCGGACCAAGGCAAAGAGCTACAAAGCGTTTCGCGAATCGATGGAGCTGCACACCAATTCCTCCAACAACACGATCTTCGCCGATGCCGACGGTGACATCGCCTACTTCCACGCCAACTTCATCCCCAAGCGCGACACCCGGTTCGACTGGACCAAGCCGGTGGACGGCAGTGACCCGGCGACGGAGTGGCAGGGACCGCTCTCGGTGGACGACACCCCCCATCTGCTCAATCCCGCCAGCGGCTGGCTCTACAACAGCAACGATTCGCCCTGGTCGGCGGCCGGCCCCAACAGCCCGAAGAAGGCGGACTATCCCGCCTACGTGGAGAGCGGCGGAGAGTCGGCGCGCGGGCACCACGCCGTCCGGGTGCTGCAGGACAAGAAGGACTTCACGCTGACCTCGCTCCGGGACGCCGCCTACGACAGCTATCTCACGGCATTCACCGACCTGGTCCCCCCCTTATTGAAGGCCTACGACCAGACTCCGGCCTCGGACCCCCTCAAGGCCAAGCTGGCCGAGCCGATCAAGCTCCTTCGGGAATGGGACCTGCGGTGGTCGGCGACGTCGGTGCCGACGTCCCTCGCCGTGTTCTGGGGAGACGAGCTGGGCAGGCGGGTGGGCCGCGAGGCCCGAGCCGCGGGAGTGCCGGTCGACGACTACATGGCTATGAAGACGACGCCGGAGCAGCGGCTCCAGGCGCTCGCGGCCGCTGCCGACACGCTCGCCGCCCGCTTCGGGAGCTGGACGACGCCCTGGGGTGACATCAACCGGTTCCAGCGCTTGACCGGCGACATCGTCCAGCCGTTCAACGATGCGGGGCCCAGCACTCCGGTCGGCTTCACCTCGGCGCGGTGGGGCTCGCTCGCCTCGTTCGGGGCGCGGGCCTACAAGGGCACCCGGAAGATCTACGGCACCAGCGGCAACAGCTTCGTGGCGGTGGTGGAGTTCGGCGACAGCGTGCGCGCCCGGGCCGTCACCGCCGGCGGGGAGAACAGCGATCCCAAGTCCCCGCACTTCAACGATCAGGCGGTGCGCTACAGCACCGGCGACCTCCGTGAGGTTTACTTCTACCGCCCGCAGCTCAAGGGCCACACCGAGCGAGAGTACCATCCGGGAGGGTGAGGCCCGGTGGCAGAGTGCGACAAGGAGGTCCGATGTCGAACATGCCTGACGCCAGCGTCCGCGCGATGCGGGCGCTGTGCGCGGAGATCGAGGCCGCGATCGCCCAAGGCGACCTCTCGGCCCAGGCCGTCACCAACCTGAAGGGCGCCATCGATGAAACCCGAACCCGGGTCTGGGCCTCGATGGAGGCGGGCCGAGTCGGGGACCCGTCCTGGGTGCAGGAGTTCTGGCTGCGCCGAACCGCCGAGTTCTGCTTCAGCATGGTCCAGCGTCTGGAACGGGGAGAGCTCGACCCGCGTTCGCCCAAGGCGGACGAGCTGCGGCTCGTCGCGGAGCGGCTCGCGGCCTCTCTCGCTCCCGGGCGCGAATGAAGGAGCCTGTGGCCCACCGAGTCCAGGGGGCTAGTCCGATCGCAGCGCCGAGTTGGGATCGGCGCGGGTCGCCCGGAGCGCGGGCAACGCACTGGCGAGGAGGGCAACGGCAAGGAGGAGTGCGGCCACCATGCCGTAGGTCGCCGGGTCCTGCGCCGACTGCTGGAAAAGGAGCGGTTGGATCCACCGGGCGGCGAGGAAGGCGAGGGCCAGCCCCAAGCCCACCCCCGCGACGGCAAACCGCACTCCCTGTCCCACCACCAGCCGCACCACGTCCGCCGACTGCGCCCCCAGCGCGATGCGGACGCCGAGTTCATGCATTCGCTGCGCCACGTTGTAGGTGATTACCCCGTAGAGCCCCACCGCCGCCACCAGC
>JBGPVQ010000348.1:0-3566 GCA_041491785.1 Gemmatimonadota bacterium
ACCGCCAGCGTCCCGGCTGCCGCGTCGAAGCTGGCCTGGAGCTTGGTGAGCCCGCTGGTGCGCTGCCCGCCGGTCCAGGTTCCCGTGCTGTCCCAGGTTGCGCCATGGTTCGGACAGCGGAAGCCGGCCCCCGCCGGGGCAACCGTGGTGCCGGCATGAGGACAGACCAGCGAGAAGACCGCATAGGTCGTAGCGTCGACCCGGACCGCCACCATCGGGACCGGGGCTCCCCCGATGACCGCCATGCCACCGACCGAAGCCAGCGTGGGATAGTCGGAGAGCCTGATCGTGAACGCGCCGAGGCCGCCGCTGGGACCGCTCAATCCTGATCCGAAGTCGATCCGCCCTCCACACGCCGTGGCAAGCAGCGCGCCGACCGCGGCGAGCGTCGAGCTCTGCAGAAAATCCCGGCGAGTGACGCCGCTATCGCACCCCGACTGGCAATCGCACATGGTGCACCTCCTCCGAGCAGATCAGAGCTTGACTGAGGCGGCGGCCCATGCGGCCGGGTCCTTGTCGCTCTCGAATACCTTGTCCACGTCCACGAACAGAAGCTTTCCGTCGGTCCGGATCGGCAGCCGGTCCATGTTTCGGGTCGCTCGGCCGGTGATGAAGGTCCCGTCGGGCTGATAGCGGGACTTGTGTTTCGGACACTGAAAGATCGATTCCTCTTCCAGCCACTTGAGCGCGGTGTTCTGGTGCGGACAGGAGAGAGCGAACGCGTACGCCGCGCCCTTGAAGCGCACCAGGATGACCTGGTTTTCCTTGTCGATCGTGGCGCCGTCGGGTGCGGGGATCGGATAGCTCATCTCGAAGCTGTCCGCGACCCGGAGCCCCGTGGCGTGGCTGATGGCCATCGCGGCGGCCTTGGACGGCGAGAGCCCGAGCCCCACGAGAAGGCCGGCGGCGATACCGGCGGCTTCCCGGAGGAACTCGCGGCGATCAGCGTGCTGGCCGCATCCGGTGCAGGGAGAATCGGGTGTCACGCGATTCGACTCCTCGGTAAGAATGTTCATTTGAAGAACAACATCATGCCCCAGCTGGTGATCGATACTCCCATCGAGACCAGCGCGACGTTCCGGTGCTGAATCCGCTTTTGCTGCGAGCTCCTCGCGTCCCGGGCGAGGGTAATCCCCGAATAGGCGAACCCCGCGTCGGCGGCGATGAACAACAGCGAGTGGATGTAGCGCTTGGCCCGCCCCGCCGGGTCTTTCCGGCTGTCCCAGAGATTCCAGATCCCGGTAATTGTGTTCGCGGTGAACACGACCGCCGTGGCCGTGGCCAGCGGCCGGTGCCAGTCGAGCGCCCACTTGGGTGCGTCGGTCGAGTACTTGAGCACCTGATCCCCCGTCACGTAGCTCCCCACGAAGAGCGGGATCATTGCGAAACTGAGCCACCGGTGGAGCGTGAGTCGCGCGTGATAGAACCCACTGTACTCCACCGCCTTGGTGCGTTTCCGGGTGTGCGCCGTGTCCTCCCGGCCGGCAATTTCGGACTCGGCGATCTCCCGCCAGTTGATTGCCCCGCTCCCCACCAACGAAGCCGCCGGGCTGGTGTACCCGCTCGACCGGATGGAGTCCCCGAAGGAGACCGGATTGGGGCTCGGCCCGGCGGCCAGGGCGGGAATCAGTTGGGTGATGAGAGTCAGGGCGGTCTGCATCGGCGGCCGCCCCCGTCAGATTGCGAGGAGGGCGGTGCCGAGGAGCACCGAGCCGAACCACAGGCCGAGGCTCGCCCAGGCCGTTTGTTGGAGTCGCCGCCAGGCCGCCCCGGGCTCCACCGTTCCCCGCCGCAGCGCCGTCTCGGTCCGCTGCAGCATTGCCCCGTTGGCGAGCAGCAGGGCAACCACTCCCATTTTGACCCAGAAGAGCGGCGCCGGAAGAAACGTCTTCACGTCCGCCGCCAGCTGGAGAAACCCGCTCACGAAGGTGAGTGTCAGGCCGACCAGGACCGGCTTGTGAATCGCATGGAGCTCATCGAGGTGCGCCCGCTGCGACGTTGGATCGGCCGGCGCGCGGCGCAGGGTCATGCGGTCCGCCGCGATCGCGAACCCGCCGCCCAGCAAGAGCCCCCCGAGGTGGGTGAAGGTGACTGCAGTGGAAATCAGCTTGGAATCGTCGTAGAGGTGGGCCCAGGGCGCTGCGAGCTGGGCGGCAAAGGAGACGACGGACATCGAAATTTGCCTCAGTGTTGGCGCGGCGCGAGAGCCGCGATCCGGGGGGATGGACTGGTTGACTCAGCATGAGGGGTGCCACTCCGAGCCGCCGTGCGCCTTGTTGCATTGGATCCGGCGCAGCGCGGTGGCGAGCCCCTCCGGAATTCGTTCCAGCCACCGTGATCGTCATCTCTGTGGGACGCGAGAGCTTGCACCGCCTTGCACACGCCGGAAGATGGAGATGACGGTTTCATGAATTCCTGAGTGAACCGGAAGTCAGGTCGTCGACGCCGGTACGTCGAATTCCGACCGCGTTCGCAGATTTCCGTTCGTGAATCGAGCAGCTTCCAGCACCAGCCTGGCGCCTAATGCGTCAGTAGCATCACACTCCACCCCACGATGGACACGCTCATCGAGGCGAGGGCCACCGTCCGGTGGAAGTGATTTGGGTCGGTCCTGGCCTTGGCGTCCTTGGCCAGGGTAATGCCCGCGTAGGCAAATCCGGCGTCCGCCGCCAGGAAGAGGATCGAATGTACGTAGCGCCGCACTCGCCCCGCGGGATTGCGGCGGCTTGCCCGGAGATTCCAGATCCCCGTGATCGTATTGGCCGCAAACACTGCACCCGTGGCGATGGCGAACGGAGGGTGCAGATCCTTGGCCCACTTGGGCGGAGCGTAGGGCTCGTTGAGGAGCTTCTCCCCGGTCACGTACGACCCGATGAACAGCGGAATCATGGTAAAGCTGAGCCACCGGTGGAGTCTGAGCCGACTCCGATAGGAGCTCCCGTAGTCGAAGGCCGTCGCGCGCGCCGGCCGGCGGGTCGTGTCGGGCGGTTGCCCCCGGGCCGCGGTCCAGTCGATGCCGCCGGGCCCGACCAGGGGGTACGCCGCGGTCCGCGCGATGGCCGGCACCGTTCCCGCAGAATCGGGAGCCGGAGCGCCTAAGCCGGCAAAGGCCGGGAGGAGCTGGACGAGGAGGGTCAACGCGGTGCTCATTGAGGCGTCGGATGAGCAGGACAGGTGCCAGGAAGCGGTCGAAGCCCGAACGGCCTGGCGGCGTCCTGTCGAAGGGACGGCGGGGTGCATTGGGCTGCGCAGCCGTGGGTCCCCGCTCCTGTCAGCCGCGCTTGCGGCAGATCATCAGCTCGGTGCTCGGACCCTCCCGCACTCGTCGCACCAGGGCCCGCTCCAACGGGAACAATGCCGCACCGAGCATCCACCCCAGCGGCTCGCCCAGCGTGGCCGGCGCCACCATCGCGGTCCACGCCCATCGGGCCAGCCGGGACGTGGTGTCGGCGGGATAATTCATCAGCACGAACATCGGCACCCGCCCGAGAACCTCGAACCCGGCGGCCTCGACCAGGCGGAGGCTTTCGCTCAGAGTGCGGCTGGCCTGATGCGCCACTCGCTCC
>JBGPVQ010000349.1:0-3537 GCA_041491785.1 Gemmatimonadota bacterium
CCGCTTTACCGCTGCCGCAATCTTGCGGCGGATACCCCGGCGCGGATCTGGCTCAAGCGCGAGGACCTGCTGCACGGCGGCGCCCACAAGACCAACCAGGCGCTGGGTCAGGGGCTGCTGGCCCGCCGGATGGGCAAGCGGCGCATCATCGCTGAGACCGGCGCCGGCCAGCACGGCGTGGCCACCGCGTTGACCGGCGCGGTGTTGGGGCTGGAGACCCGGGTCTACATGGGTGCGGTGGACATGGAGCGGCAGAAGCAGAATGTCTTCCGGATGCGCCTGATGGGGGCCGAGGTGGTTCCCGTCACGACCGGCTCGCAGACGCTCAAGGACGCAATCAACCAGGCGCTCCGGGACTGGTCCGCGAGCTACGAGACCACCCACTACCTCCTCGGCACCGTCGCGGGCCCCCATCCCTTCCCCACCATGGTGCGCGACTTCCAGCGGATCATCGGCGAGGAGGCGCGGGCCCAGTTGCTGGAGGCGCACGGGGTGCTGCCCGACGTCGTGATCGCTTCCGTGGGTGGGGGCTCCAACGCGATGGGAATATTCACCGCCTTCATCCCCGACAAGTCGGTGCGCCTCCTCGGCGTGGAAGCCGCCGGCGAGGGGCTGGAGACCGGGCGCCACTGCGCCACCCTCGAGCGCGGCAGTCCCGGGGTCCTGCACGGAGCCTACAGTTTGATCCTGCAGGATGACGAGGGACAGATCGGCGAGAGTCATTCGATCTCGGCCGGCCTCGACTATCCCGGCGTCGGTCCCGAGCACGCCTGGCTCAAGGAATCGGGCCGGGCCGGGTACACCACCTGCACCGATGCGGAGGCGATCGAGGCGTTCAACCGGCTCGCTCGCGCGGAGGGAATTATCCCGGCCCTCGAGTCGGCGCATGCGCTCGCGGTGGCGCTCCGCGAGGCCAAGGCCGCGACCGGGCCGCGCACCATCCTGGTCAATCTCTCCGGCCGCGGCGACAAGGATTTGGAGACCGTGCTCCGGTACCAATCCGCAAAGGGAAGTGCCGGATGACGCCGCCGCTCGGCGCTCGCTATGCCTGGATGTTCGAGCGCCTCGCCAAGGCCGGGGAGGGCGCGTTCATCCCGTTCACCATGCTGGGCGATCCCGACCCGGCGGGGAGCCTCCAGGTGGTCCGGGCGCTCGTGACCGCGGGTGCCGACGCCCTCGAGCTGGGGCTCCCCTTCTCCGATCCCATCGCCGACGGCCCGGTGATCCAGGCCGCGGCCACTCGCGCCCTCGCCGCCGGCGTCCGCCGGCGGGATTGCTGGCAGATCGTCCGCACCATCCGGTCGGAATTTTCCGAGCTTCCGATCGGCCTCCTGGTGTACGCGAATCTGGTGTGCCACCACGATCCGGCCGAGTTCTATGCCCAGGCGGCGGACGCGGGAGTGGATTCGGTGCTGGTGGCAGACCTACCGGTGGCGGAATCGGGGCCGGTGAGCCAGGCGGCGCGGGCGAGCGGCATCGCCCCGGTCTTCATTGCGCCTCCCAACGCGGACGATGCCCGGCTCCGCGCGATCGCGGAGGCGGGAGACGCCTATACCTACGTCACCTCACGCGAAGGTGTGACCGGCGCCGATCAGCGGCTGCAGCGGGACCAGACAGCGCTCATCGCTTCGCTCAAGGCGCTCGGCGCCCCCCCGCCGGTGCTCGGCTTCGGGATCTCCAATCCGGCGCAGGTGCGTGCGGCGCTTCTCATGGGGGCGGCGGGAGTGATCAGCGGGTCTGCGGTGGTGCGACGGGTGGCCGAGGGTGGAGACGTTGGGAGGTTCGTGCGGGAAATGAAGCAGGCGACCCGCTAACGCGGCCACCCGTCCGGCCGCTGTTCCATCAACAAGACGATCGGAGCGCGAAGGTCCCCCGCGAATACCGTGGACTCCAGCGGCATGGTGCGTTCGCGGTCATCGGGGGTGGCGCCGATCGAACAGGTCAGCGAAATGTGCAGCACCGGCTGCTCCAGGAGCGCGGGTGGCGGGGTCCGCGGCGTTCCGAAGGCCATCCCGTCCCGGACCACCGCGGCGACATGCCCGGAAATGTGCACCTCCTGCTCGGCCAACCCCTGTAGCATGCGGTAGGTGAGGGTTGTGGACTCGCCGCCACGGGTCACCACACCGAAAACCGGCGCATCGAATCGCCCGGTCCGGGGGAAGAGCGCAATCCCGTACCCGAACGTGCAGCCGCTATCGTTCGCAATAGCAAGCGTTTCCGTCAACAGATCGTGGACGGCGATCAGGTTTCTGGGGATCGGATCAACGTTCATTGAGCCACCCTTGTAGGGTCTCAACTACCAACCTGGGCAGGAGGCGGGCCATCGCCTCCGGCGGTCAGGAGATGCAATCGGACTACTGTCCCGCGCCCTTCTGCGCTCTCGACTTCGACCCGCCCGCCCCATCCCTCCACCAGTCGCTTGACGATTGGAAGGCCCAACCCCGATCCGCTGGTGGACGTCGAGAAACGCGGCTCGAAAATCATCGGAAGGAGCGCGGCGGGAATCCCGCAGCCGTCATCCTCCACCGACACCGTGGTTCCAACGATCCGGATCGCGATGGTCCGGGCCCGGGCGTTCCGGGAGTTTTCCAGCAGGTTGACCAGCGCCTCCTTCACCTCGTCGGTTCGCGCCGAAACCGGGATCGCTCCCGCTGCCGAGACCACGATCTCGGCACTTTCGGGTCCGAGACGATACAGGTCGGCGACGTCTCGCGCTACTGGGGGCAGGTTGACCGTCTCGAGCGGCCCTCGCTCCGAGGCCGGCACTCCGAAGCGGCTGAACGAGCGGGCAATTCGGTCGAGCCGGTCGATTTCGGAAAGGATGCGCCCGGTGGTGTCCTCCAACACCGGGCCGATCGGCGTCCGGGCGTCCTGGTACACCCGTCGCAAATGTTGCACGCCCAGCCGCATCGGCGTGAGGGGATTTTTGATTTCGTGGGCCACCTGATTCGCCATCTCGCCCCAGGCCACGATGCGCGCCACCCGTTCCTGCGCCTCCCGCGCGCGGCGAACGTCCTCGGTCATCCGCTCGAACGCGGCGAACACCGGCGCGAACTCGGGCGGCGGCCGCCGCGCGGGGCTCGGCACCGGCTCCCCCCGGCCGAAGGAGATGGCGGCATCGCGCAGCTCCGACACCGGGCGCGCCAGCGCGCCGGCGGCCGCGCGGGCCCCGAGCAGTGATGCCGCGATGCCCGCCAGCGTGGCCAGGAGGAGCACCAGGGCCAGGTCGCGCCGCTTGTCGCTGAGCATCGGGTCGACGGCGACGCGGGGCATGGCCAGGACGCCCGCACCCAGATCGGAGAGCTTGACGGTCCGGTAGCCGACCCGGGTGGCGACGGCCTGGGAGGGACCGTCCGCCGAGGCGGCGTCGTCCCCGTGGATCAGCATCCGGTGGTAGGCGGGTGGGGCCATGAGCGGTCCAACGACTCCGAGAGCCTCCAGCAGCCCTCCGGTCGAACCGGCGACGTACTCGCCGTCCCGGTACAGGGTAAAATCGGCGTCCATCCGCTGCCCCAGCACTCGGAGCTCCCCCTCCAG
>JBGPVQ010000350.1:0-3537 GCA_041491785.1 Gemmatimonadota bacterium
ATCTCGAGCGGCGCCAGGCCGGAGAGCGTCGACCGCCAGTAGGCCAGCTGGGTGTCGTACGCGCCCGACTCTACGGTCGCACGCTGCCACCGGCTGAATTGCCGATAGTGCACCGGCGGCGCGGAGAGCCTTGCGGTGCCGGTGGCCACGGCGTCGCGGTAGAGTCGACTCAGATCATCCCACAGCAGGGCCATCGACCACCCGTCCACCGCGATGTGGTGGAACACGAAAACCAGGAGCGTCCGCTTCGGACCGGCGCGCAGCGCCGTCACGGACCAGGGAGGCCCGGCCCGAAGATTGAGTATCCGCCGGGCCGCCGCCGCGGTATCCGCAGGCCAGTTGTCCGGGGAACCGGCGGAGCGGATCTCGAGCGGAACTGGGCAATCGTCCATGACTTCCTGCACCGGGGCGCCGTCCTCCTCCCGATAGCGGGTCCGGAGCGATTCGTGACCCGCGATCAGGGCCGCGAGGGCCAGCCGGAGCGCGGCCAGATCGAGAGCGCCGCGGGCCTCGACCGTCATCACGACGTTGTAGAGCGGTTCCGCCGGGGCAACCTCCTGGGCGAACCACATTCTGGCTTGCGCGAACGACGCGGGGAGGACGCCGGGCAGCTCTGCGACAAGGGGAGCCGCCTCCCCGGCGCGGGAGACGTCCGCAGAAAGCGCCGCGGCTTGCTCCCGCAAGGTGCGGTGTTCGAAGAGATGTTCGTAGCGGAGTCTGCTCCCGAGGGTGGTCTGGACCCGCGCTACCAGCCGCATCGCGAGCAGGGAATCGCCTCCCAGCGCGAAGAAATCGTCGGAGGGAGCCACGGCGCTTACCCGCAGCAGGTCCCGCCAGATGTCCGCGAGGGCGGCCTCCCGCGGCGTGAGGGCGGGCACCGGACCGAGCGCGTCGGGGCGGCTCCATTCCGGACTGGGGAGCGCCGCGCGGTCGATCTTGCCGTTCAGGTTGACGGGCCACTGGGTAATCGGCACCCAGGCCGCGGGCACCAGGTAGACGGGAAGCTCGCTCCGCACCGCCTCCATCACCCCAGGCAGGGCGTCGGGGGCGGACTGGTCCAGCTGCACGTAGGCAACCAGGCGCTTGTCGCCTCGAGGGCCATCGCGCGCTTCCACCACCGCCTCGCGCACTCCGGCCTGGCGCCGGAGGCAGGCCTCGATTTCTCCCGGCTCGATTCGATAGCCGCGGATCTTGACCTGCCGGTCGAACCGCCCGCCAAACTCGATGACTCCATCGAGACCCCGGCGCACACGGTCGCCGGTACGGTACACCCGCACCGTCCGACCATCGACCCTCAGGTGCACGAAGCGCTCGCGGGTTAGGTCGTCCCGCTTCCAATAGCCGAGCGCCACGCCGGCACCGCCGGCGCACAGCTCACCCCACTCGCCGGGCGGCACCGCCTCGAGCCGTTCATCGACAACGAACACCTCGGTACCACGGATGGGGCGGCCGATCGGGAGGCTCTGGCGGGAAAGATCCTCCGGCCGGATGGCATGACAGCAGGTGAAGGTGGTGTTTTCGGTGGGCCCGTATCCATTGATCAACCGGCAGGACGGCCAGCGCTCGAGCAGCCGTCGCGCGTGGCCGGCCGACAGGACGTCGCCTCCGGCAAGCAGCTGGTGAATCCCGCCCAGGCGCTCGAGCTGAGCGTCGACGACCTCGTTGAAGAGCGCTGCGGTGAGCCATGCGGTGGTGACGCCGCCTTGCTGGATGGTTTCCGCGAGGGCGTCGAGATCGATCGGCCCTGGGGGCGCCAAGTGAAGCCGGGCACCGTTGAGCAGCGCGCCCCATACCTCGAAGGTGGCCGCGTCGAAGCTGGCCGGCGCGAAGCCGAGGACGATTTCCGAGGGCGAGAGCTCCACGTAGTCGGGATCGATCACCAGCCGCAGGACGCCGCGGTGCGGCACGGCCACCCCCTTGGGCACGCCGGTCGAGCCGCTGGTGTACATGACGTATGCCAGATCTTCGGGCGCGCCGACGACGGGGCGGCGCTGGGCACCCGATCGGCGGAGCGCCTGCACATCCGCGACGACATCAAGACTCCGCCACCCTCCCCGATCCTCGGGCAACCGCGCCAGGGGCCCCGCGATCACGGCGGCGGGCGCGGTTTCCGAAAGCAGGAGGGCGGTGCGCGCCGGCGGGAGCGAGGTGTCCAGCGGAACGTAGGCGGCGCCCGCCTTGAGGACAGCGAGCTCGCAAACGACCAGCTCGATCGAACGTTCGAGCACCAGCGCGACCCGATCTCCCGGGACCACACCCAGCGTCTGCAGGCGGGCACACAGGGCGTCGGTCCAGCGGTCGAGCTCGGAGTAGGAAAGCCGGTCGAGGGCGCTGCTCACGGCGCAGGCGTCGGGCCCGCGCGCGACCGCGCGCAAGAACGCCTCCGCGATGCCGGTGGATGGGGGCCCCGGTTGCATCAACGGCTCCGAGAGATTCGGACGCGGGGATCGGTGCTTGACCGTCACCCACCCTCTTTCGGTATTTTCGTGCTCGCCATATACTCCTCCACTCCAATGCAATGTCGATGACTGAACCCGCCACTCCGACTGCCCCGCCGGAGTACTACCGTGATGCGCCGCGCCGCGCCCATCAGCTGCGGCGCTGGCAAGCGCTGGCCGCGTTGGTGCCGCGGGAACGCGGACGCCTGCTCGACTACGGCTGCGGCTATGGCGAGCTCACGCATGAGCTGGCCAAGACGCACGACGCCATCGGTGTGGACGTCAATCCCGCCCGCGTCGCGTTTGCCCGGCGGGAATACGCGCCGATTCCCTTCTCGGTCTGCCGCCCCGACGGCCTCGACTTTCCCGAGGCCTCCTTCGATATCGTCACGTCCTGCGTCGTGTTGCCCTTCCTCAAAGAACCCGCCACACACCTTGCCGAGTGTCGCCGAGTGCTGCGGCCCGGAGGCCGCCTGCTGCTCATGACGGCGAGCGGTGACGATCTCCGCAGTGCGGCCCGGCGAATGCTCGCCCGAAGGTCGAGCCACTTTCATCTGCGCCGCCGGGTGGTGACCGGGCTGGCGCGGGACGCTGGCTTCGCGATCGAGGGCGACACCTATTATTACGACGCCTTCGAGGACAATCTGAAGAACCTCCCCGACATCCTCTTCGGACTCGGCAACCTGGTCCTCTCAACCTTGAGGGTCCGCCGCTTCGCCAACTATTTCGTACTGTCCCTCCGGCGACCTTAGACCGCGACGGCGGCTCCGGCGCCGCCGAGCACCTCCGCCGCCCAGATTGCGGTACTCAACACCCGCCAGAGCCCGTCGAATGCCTGCTCGCCGCTGACCAAGCGCCGCCACCGCTCCCCGACGACCCGAGCATCGAAAACCCCCTGCTCTCTGAGCGCTGAGGCGTCGAGGACAGCGGACACCTCGTCGAAAGCCTGGTCCACCAGCCACCGCTCTCCCGGCGTCGGGAAACCCATCTTGTCCGGCCGATCGACGACGTCGTCGGGCAGACGGCCCCGCATCGCGTCGCGCAGGACAACCTTGGTCCGGCCGTCGCGCAGCCGCTCGGAATTGGGTAGCCGCCCGGC
>JBGPVQ010000351.1:0-3530 GCA_041491785.1 Gemmatimonadota bacterium
CCCATGTCGATGAACCGCACGGCGGGGTACTCGCCGCGCAAGTTGCCGGTTGCGGCGATGCTCGCATCGTAGGGCACCAGAACCTCCATGCCCGGAGGGTCGTCCTGCGCCTGCATCGCGTCGAGGAAACGCGCGACCGCGCTGCCGCCTTCGACGACGGTGAGGACGACGCTGAGGACCGGGGAGTCGCCGCCGGGCGGAATCACTCTCCCTGCATGAACGGATACCGGTAGTCATGCGGCGGCGCGAAGGTTTCCTTGATGGTCCGGGGGGACACCCAGCGCAGCAGGTTGAGAATCGAGCCGGCCTTGTCGTTGGTCCCGCTCGCGCGGGCGCCTCCGAAGGGTTGCTGCCCCACCACTGCCCCGGTCGGCTTGTCGTTGAGATAGAAATTCCCCGCTGCCTGCCGGAGCGCGGCGCCCGCTTCCACCAGGGCGGCGCGTTCCTGCGCGAAGACCGATCCCGTCAGCGCGTAGGGGCTGGTCGTGTTGACCAGGCTCAAGGTCGCCTTCCACGCCCTGTCCGGGTAGACGTAGGCAGTCAGCACCGGCCCGAAGAGCTCCTCGCACATGGTGCGGTACATCGGGTCCTTCACCTGAAGCAGGGTCGGCTCCACGAACCAGCCCCGCTTGTCGTCGGCCCCGCCCCCGGCCAGAATCGTCACGCCGCGGTCCTTCCGGGCCCGGTCGAGATACCCCTTGAGCTTGGCGAATGACTTGGCGTCAATCACGGCGCCCATGAAGTTCCGGAAATCGGCCACGTCCCCCATCTTGATGTCGGCGATCATCTGCAGCATGTGCTGCTTGACCGTCGGCCAGAGGCTCTGCGGGATATAGGTTCGGGACGCCGCGCTGCATTTCTGTCCCTGGTATTCGTACGCCCCCCGGACCAGCGCCACCGCGAGCGCTTCGGCGTCGGCGCTGGGATGGGCCAGAACGAAGTCCTTGCCGCCGGTCTCTCCCACCAGCCGCGGATAGCCGGCGTACTGCTCCAGGCGCTGGGCCACGCCCTTCCAGAGCGATTGGAACACCGCGGTCGAGCCGGTGAAGTGAATCCCCGCGAGGGAGCGCTCGGCCAGCAGCCGCTCGGACACCATCTGTGACTCACCCGGGACGAAGTTGATCACGCCCGGCGGGAGCCCCGCTTCCTCGAGCAGGCGCATCACCATATAGTTGCTGAGCGCCGCCGAGGCCGCCGGCTTCCACACCACCGTGTTGCCCATGAGGGCCGGGGCGGTCGGCAGGTTGGCGCCGATGGCGGTGAAGTTGAACGGCGTGATGGCGTAGATGAAGCCTTCGAGCGGGCGGTGATCGATCCGGTTCCACGCCCCCGCGGCCGACTGCGGCTGCTCGGCGTAGATCCGCTCGGCATAGTGGACGTTGAAGCGGAAGAAGTCGATCACCTCACAGGCGCTGTCGACCTCCGCCTGAAACACCGTCTTGCTCTGCCCCAGCATCGTGGCGGCGTTGAGGGTCTGCCGCCACGGGCCCGCCAGGAGGTCCGCCGCCTTGAGGAACACCGCCGCGCGGTCTTCGAACCGCCAGCTTGCCCACTCCCGCTGGGCCCGGCGCGCCGCGCCGATTGCCGCCGTGAGCGCGCGGGCATCGGCCTGGTGGGTGTTGGCCAGATGATGGCTGTGACGGTGCGGTGAGACCACCTTGACCGTCTTGGCCGTCAGGATGTCCTCGCCGTTGATGATCACCGGGATATCGGTGACCGTGCCACCCAGCCGTTTGAGCTCGGCCTTGAGCGCCGCGCGCTCCGGACTGCCTGGGGCGTAATTGAGGACCGGCTCGTTGCGAGGGGCGGGAATGTTCGGAGTGCCGTTCATGGCGGGCTCGATTGGTTGGTGGTTGACCGTCCCTATGGTAATAGCGCCCGGGCCGAGTCGCCTCCCCCCGTCAGCATCGGCTTCGGCGGCAGGGTGAACCCCGCTCGGGCAAGGATCGCTCGCCCCGCGGGGGAGAGGATGAACCGGACGAAGTCGCGGGCCGCCTCGAGGTGGGCGGCACGGGTCGGGACCGTGACCGCGTAGACGATGGGCTCCCCCCGGAACTCCACCGAATCCGCCGCGGCCAACCGCGGTCCCGGCAGGCGCACCCGCGCTTGACCGTACCACGCCGCCCGGGCCGGATCGCTCAAGTCCACCTCGGGCGGGAGGTTGACCCAGCGGAGGCCGGCCGTCTGGGCGAGCGAGCGGTAGGACCAGGCATAGTCGAGCTCCCCCGCCTGCACCAGGCCGAGGAGTTGCGCCTCGCTGGGCCGGACGTATTCCGCCTTGACCGCCGCCTCGAGCTGCTTCGCCAGCCCCGGCCGCCGGTAGTGCGCCTCCGCGAGTTGGAACGCCATCAGCGTCCGGTATCCGTTGGGATCCAGGGACGGGTTTGCCCGCCCGGTCCGCACCGCGGGTCGGAGCAGGATCTGCCACCAGTTCTCCCCGGTGACCTCCCTGGCCCCGATGGAGCGATCGGTGTACGCCAGCACCATCGCGTTCGAGGCGAAAGTGATGTACCAGGTGGCGTGCGCCGGAATCAGGAGCTTGTCGATCACGCCGTAGTCCGCCACCCCCAGCACATCGGGAATCTTGCCCAGCTCGGTGAGCTTGCGGGCGGCTTCCAGGCTTCCCGAGCTCTCTTGCTGCGGCACGACGCCCGGGTGGTCGCGGACAAAGGCCGCGAGGAGCTCGCGGAACGGATACGCCAGGCTGCCCGCGTTGAATACCACGAGCGGCCCCGGGGCGGCGGCCGGCGGCGCGGCGGCCGGCGGCACGGCCAGGAGCAGCGCGGCGAAGAATCTGATCATCGACAGTTCCCTGTGCGGGCGGCCCGCGGGGCCGCGCCAGTCCCCGAAGATAGTTCCGGCGACTATATTGGCCTGCGGACCCTGCCACGAAATTCGCCTGAGGATCCCTATGCGCCGTGTCGCCGTGGCCGCCCTCGCGGCCATCGCATTCGCAGGCTGCCGCCCCTACGACAACTACGCCCCGGTCGTCGATCAGCGCGGGCTGGTCCCCGCCGCGCAGTTCGCCCGGTACGGCCGCGAGCAGGCCGAGGCGGTCGCCATCGGACGCTCGCTCTCGGAATGGAAGCTGACCGAGGACGAAGCCGGCTTTACCGGACAGACCGATCACGCCGCTTGCTTCGCGAAGCGCTTCCCCGACGTGGCGACGGTGGATGCCGACCCGCTCGGCCACCGCCTCACGGTCAAGTTCAAGAGCGGCTGGCGGTTCGGAATCATCCCGATTCCCGACGGCATCCAGCCGGATGCGACGCCCGGACTCCCCCCGTTGGGCCCCGCGTCCTGCCCGTGACCGGATCCTACCAGGTCAGCACCACACTGGGAGACGACGCCGCTGCCGAGGACCTGGCGGTCACGCTGGTCAACCGGCGCCTGGTTGCGTGCGCGCAGGTAATCGGCCCGGTGCGCAGCATCTACCGGTGGAACGGCACGGTGGAGCGGGCAACCGAGTGGCTCTGCATCTTCAAGACCGCGGAATCCCGGCTGGCCCCGCTGCTCGAAACCATCCGGAC
>JBGPVQ010000352.1:0-3517 GCA_041491785.1 Gemmatimonadota bacterium
CGTCGTCCGGCACCAGCAACGACTGGAAGGCCCGGGTCTGGATGTCCAGCAGGTGCGGCATGGGCATGCCGCTCTCGCGCTTGGAGAACGAAATCAGCGGAAGGGTCTCAGGCATCGATCACCCCTGGGGTGCACAAAAAGGAGCCCGCCGCGGCGCCCCTCCGCTGAATGCGGAGGGCCCCCGCGGGGCGCTGGGACGACTTGAATTGAGAAGCGCGGGCGGTAGCTCGCATGCCGTCTCGCTGAAGTAAAGGCGAAGGTCCGATCCTCCACGGACCGCCGGCGGTTCCGGCGGGTGCCGCTCGGGACGCGGCTCGGCCCTACTTCAACTCGACGACCGCGCCCTGGTCCTCCAGCTTCTTCTTGATTTCCTCGGCCTCTACCTTCGAAGCGCCCTCCTTCACCGTCTTGGGCGCGCCATCGACCAGGTCCTTGGCTTCCTTGAGACCCAGCGCGGTGATCTCGCGGATCACCTTGATGACCTGGATCTTCTTGGCGCCGGCTTCTTTGAGGATGACCGTGAACTCGGTCTGTTCCTCGACCGCCGGCGCCGCGGCCCCGCCCGCCCCGCCGGCCGCCGGAGCGACCGCCGCGGCGACGGAGACGTTGAACTTCGTCTTGAACTCCTCGATCAGCTCCGCCAGCTCCACCACCGTCTTGCCGCCGATGGCCTCGAGGATCTGGTCGTTCGTCATGGTAGGCATCTTCAGTCTTCCTTCTCCGGGCAGTTAAGAGGCTTCAGTCTGGCGCTTCTCGCGGAGGGCCTCGAGCGCACCGACCATCTGATACAGGATTCCGTTGAGGCAGCCGGCGAACTGCGCGAGGAGCGTGTCCCTCGATGGCAGCTCACCCAGCCGCTTCACGTAGGCCGGGTCGACGGCCTTGCCATCCACCAGACCGATTCGCACCGTGGGCTTCTGGTGTTCCTTGGCGAAGACGCCGAGCACCTTGGCCGCGGCCAGCGGATCCTTGCCGGCCAGCACCAGCCCGGTCGGCCCGGCGAGGTGATCGTCCAGCGCGCCGATCCGGTTGGCCGCCAGCGCACGCTGGGCCAAAGTGTTCTTGACCACCAGGTACCGGGCACCCGCCGCCCGGAGCCGGCGGCGCAGCTCGGTGATCTTACCGACCGAGAGGCCGCTGAAGTCGGTGACGTAAATGTCGGGCGATCCGCCGAATCGCTCGGTGAGCGCCTCGACCTTCGCCTGGCGTTCGGGCTTGCTCATCGGTACACCGCCGTATCCAGCCGGACCCCAGGTCCCATGGTGCTGGAGACCGTCGCCGACCTGAGGTAGACGCCCTTGGCCGCGGAGGGCCGGGCCTTGACGATCGTGTCCATGAAGGCGCCGAGGTTTTCCTCCAACTGCTGGGCGCTGAAGGACACCTTGCCGATCGGGGCGTGGATGTTGCCGGTCTTGTCCACCCGGAACTCGATCTTGCCGGCCTTGATTTCGCGGACCGCGCGACTCACGTCCATAGTCACCGTGCCCGCCTTCGGATTGGGCATGAGGCCGCGGGGGCCCAGGATCTTGCCCAGCTGCCCCATCTGGCCCATGACGTCGGGCGTGGCCACGATCACGTCGCAGTCGAGCCAGCCGTCCTTGAGCTTCTGGACGAACTCCATCCCGACGTAGTCGGCTCCGGCGGCCTCGGCCTCTTTCGCGCGATCCCCCTGGGTGATGACCAGGACCTTGACCTTCTTGCCGGTACCGTGCGGGAGGACGACGGTGCCACGGACGATCTGGTCGGCGTGGCGGGGATCCACACCCAGCCGCACGGCCACGTCGACGGTCTCGTCGAACTTCGCGAAGGCGGCGCTCTTGACCAGGGCGACGGCGTCGCCCAGGCCGTAGCCGCGGGCGCGGTCCACCGTGGCCACCGCCGCGCGGAATCGCTTTCCTTGCGTCGGCATCAGTCGGCCACCTCCAGGCCCATCGAGCGCGCGGTCCCGGCAATCATCCGCATCGCGGAGTCGAGATCGGACGCGTTCAGGTCGACCATTTTGATTTCGGCGATCCGCTTGAGTTGCGCGCGGCTCACCTTCCCGACCTTGGTCCGGTTGGGCTGGGCGCTTCCCTTCTCGATCCCGGCCTCCTTGAGCAGCAGATTCGCCGCCGGCGGGGTCTTGGTGATGAAGGTGAAACTGCGGTCCCCGTAGATGGTCACCACGACGGGGATCACCATCCCCGCCTGACTCTGGGTCCGGGTGTTGAACTGCTTGCAGAACTCCATGATGTTCACGCCCTGAGGCCCGAGCGCCGTTCCCACGGGGGGAGCGGGGTTCGCGGCCCCAGCGGGACACTGGAGCTTCACAACTGCGACGATCTTTTTCGCCATACCTCTCCTCGTAACGGTTGAGCGCAGCGCCGAAGCGCCGCCCCTGCCTGCCGCGATGACCCGCGCGGTCGCGGGATGGGGCTAGTGGCCCCGGAGCTGGAGGTAATCCAGCTCGACCGTCGTCGGGCGCCCGAAGAGCGACACCGACACCTTGACCTTGCCCTTCTCGACCAGCACTTCCTCGACCGTCCCGCTGAAGTCCGCGAAGGGCCCCTCGGTGATTTCCACCGCCTGGCCGATCAGGTACGGGATCTCCTCCTTGGGCCCGCTGTCCGTGGTCTCCTCGGTGATGCCGAGGAGCCGGTTCACCTCCTCCTGGCGGAGGGGCTGCGGGAGCTTGCCGCTGCCGACGAACTTGATGACGCCCTGGACGCTGTTGACCAGGTGCTGGGCTTCCTGGCTCATCGTGGTCTCGATCAGCACGTAGCCGGGGTAGAGCTTTCGCTCGACCACGACCTTCTTGCCGTTCTTGATCTCGATGGCCTCCTGCACCGGTACCAGCGCCTGGCGTACCAACTTCTGCTCGGCCGGGCGGGGATCCTCCTCGATCCGCTTCTGGAGGAGGGTCCGCACCTTGTTCTCGTGTCCTGCCGTGGTCTGCACGGCGTACCAGCGATACTCCATGCCGTGCCCGCCTTTACCGCGAGAGCGCGGCGACGCCGTCCACCAGAATCAGCTGAAGCAGCCGGTCCAGGAGGCCGAGGGCCACGCCGATGATCAGCGAAAGGATGACCACCATCCGGGTGGCCTTCACCAGCTCGTCCTGGGTGGGCCAGCTCACCTTGCCCATCTCGCCGCGCACCGCGACGAGAAACTCCCGCGCGCCCCGGATCCACTGGACGACCCGTCCGCCCCGGGGGGCGACCTGAGCCTGCTCCATTACTTCGACTCTTTGTGCAGCATGTGCTTGTTGCAGCGGGGGCAGAATTTCTTCCACTCCACCCGCTCCGGGTGCTTGCGCCGATTCTTGTCGGAGAAGTAGTTCCGATTCTTGCAATCGGTGCACTCGAGAATGATTTTGTCTCTCGGCATAATTCCCTATTTCAGAATCTTCGTGACCACCCCGGCGCCGACGGTGCGGCCGCCTTCGCGGATCGCGAAGCGCAGCCCCTCGTCCATCGCGATCGGGATGATCAGCTCGATCGTCATCTGGATGTTGTCCCCCGGCATCACCATCTCCACC
>JBGPVQ010000353.1:0-3515 GCA_041491785.1 Gemmatimonadota bacterium
CGCTCATCTCCGGCAGGGCGGACGCGGTCCTGAGGCCCTGCGCCAGCAGATTCATGTTCTTGTACTTGGCGAGGAAATCCGGCACGAACCCACCCACCGCCTTGAGCACCAGCTCGAGCGCGCTCAGCCGTTTGCCACAACAGCCGACCACGAACGCCGAGGGGGCGGACTGGGCGAAGTCGCCGGCGGCGGCGCCCGAGGCGCCGCCCGGCGCTCCCGGACTAGGCACCCCTCCCCCCGCCCCGGCGCCCGGCGCACCGCCGGCTCTGGCTCCGACGTTCCCCGCATCGGGGGCGGACTGGACGAACCCGTCCAACGCGGAGAACTGCCCATCGAGCTGGGTCACGTCGGTAGCCAGCGTCGTCGGAATCCCCGGCATGGCGGGTGCCGGCAGAGCCTTCGCGACCACCGTTTCCGAGGGTACCACGCGGTACCGGTAGATCATCCCGTGATCGCCCACCACGTAGGCCCGATCGCGGCGCGGCAGGCTGAACGTCCAGACCGAAGCGGGAAAGGCAACCTCGCGCGAATTCCAGCGGTTCCCGCCGTCGGTCGTATAACTGATCTTGCTGTAGTGCCCCGCCCACCCCACCTCCGGGTCGGCGAACTTGATGAGATCGCCGGGCGAAGCGGCCATGCCCGTCCAGGTCTGCCCGCCGTCAGTGGTCTTGAAGAGCTGACCGGTGTCGGGATAACCGACGCGCACGTAGCCGGTGTTCTCGTCGACGAAGAACACATCCTTGGGCTGATTGGTGAGCTCGGAGATCGTCAGCTTCCAGGTGGCTCCACCATCGGTCGTCTTGGCGAGGAGGAGCGAATTGTGGCTGCCCTCGACCGCGATGGCGTAGCCAATGCTAGAGGTCAGGAATTGCACCCGGCCCCAGCTGCAGGTGATGTTCTGCCAGAGGCCATCAATCTGAATTTTCGCCGCGCATTCGAACACCGGCTTCCAGCTTCGACCGCCGTCCGCCGTCACCTTGATAAGCTGTCCCGAGAGTTGCACCCCCGAATTTTCCGAGGTGAACATGTAATCCCGATGGTGCTCGTCCATCGTCCCAGCGAGGATCCAGTTCTTGCCGTCGCGGGTATGGAAGAGTCGGGCCGCAGAGCTGGTCCGCTGCACCGCCCACCCATGGGTTTGGTCGAGGAAACGAAGTTCCCAGATTCCACCCTCGCTCGATTGCGGATCGCCGTACTGCACCTCCCAGTGATTTCCACCGTCCGTCGTGTGGATGATCAGACCCCCCGAGAGCTCCCCTGCACCACCGGACACCCAACCTTCATCGGCGGTCGCAAAGAAGACGTCCATGAGCCTCAGGTCGTCCGGATAGCTCACCGACTCCCAGATTCCCTTGTAGGCGGACGGGGTTCCCGCCGGCACGGCCACCGGGCCGCTCGCAGGGCGGGGCGCCGGGCGCTGTGCCGCGAGCCGCGGCGCACTCCCTGAGGTCATCACCAGCGCGGTAAGCGCCATCCCGAGGCCCACCTTCCCCGCCAGCCATCGCTCATCTCGCATCGGTCGGCCTCCTCGAGCCCCTTCGCTCCGTTCCTGCGTGAATTCGCGCACTGGTGCGCGTGCTTGCTGGTGCAGTAACCGGGGCGTAAGATAGGAACCGGGATCATTTCCCAATCTCATTCGATCAGGTCGTCTCAACGTGTTGCGCCTGAAGACCTTCGGAGCACTGTCGCTGGAGGGTGGCGCCCCCGGCCCCGGAGGTCGGTCGGGCCAGCGCCGCCGCCTGGCCCTGTTGGCGCTGCTGGCCGCCCACCGCCACCGGGCGGTGAGCCGGGAAAAACTCCTGCTCTACTTCTGGCCCGAGCGCGCCCCTGAGGAGGCCCGGCACTCCCTGGCCCAACTGGCCTACGGGATCCGTCAGGACCTGGGTGACGAGGTGTTGCAGAGCGGACCCGACGATCTCAGAACCAATCCCGCGGTGCTTTCCGCTGATGTCGCCGATTTCGAAGCCGCCATCGACCGCGGCGACCTACAGACTGCCGTCGCCCTCTACGCGGGTCCGTTTCTCGACGGGTTTTTTCTCAGCGACGCCCTGGAGTTCGAGCGGTGGATCGAGGACAGCCGCGCCCATTTAGCGCGCCGCTATGCGCTGGCGCTCGAGAGTCTCGCGCGGGCCGCGTCGCGAAGCGGCTCAGCGACCGAGGCGGTGGAGGCCTGGCGACGGCGGGCCGCCCTGGAGCCGCTCGATGCCGGGGTGGCGATGGAGCTCATGAAGGCCCTGGCCGCCGCGGGTGACCGGCCGGGCGCGTTCCGGCACGCCGCCGTACATGCGACACTCCTGCGGGCCGAATTCAATGCACCGGCGGATTTGGCGGTCGAGGCGCTCGCCGAGCGGATGCGTCAGGAGCTCGGCCCCGCGCCGTTCGCGCCGGCTCCGCACGGGGCGCCTCTCCCGCTCCTCCCTGCGGCACGCCGGTGGTGGCGGAAACCCGTCGTGACAGTCGCTGCCGGCGCAATTCTGATTGCGCTCCTCGCGGGTTTGGCGGTCCGGGCTCGAGCGGGCCGGGTGGCCTCGGTGGGCGGAGCCCGGCTGGTGGTGCTCGGTGTCATCGAAGGTCCGGACACCACGCTGACGCTCGCGGTGCGCGAAGCGCTTCGTTCGGGACTCGAAGAGGAGCCAGGCATCCGGGTGCTGGGTGAAACCCGGATCCGGGAGATTCTTCGCCTCATGGCGCGGTCCGCCGACCTGCGGCTCACCGGATCGCTGGCCTCCGAGGTGGCGCTGCGGGGAGGGGCGGCGTTCGCGGTGGTGGGGTCGGTGGTGCCGGTCGGGACCGGGCTGCAAATCGTGGCGGAGGCGCTGGATCCACGGACCGGAGAGGCGATCCTCACCGTCTCCGAGCATCCCGCCACGGCGGACCGCGCGGTCGCCGCGATCGCGCGGGTCGGGGGGCGGCTCCGTCAGGAGGCCCTGGGGGTAAGCCGCGGTGCCCGGCTTCCGGCATTGCCCCGGGTGATGACATCATCGCTCGAGGCGCTGCAGGACTACGCCCTCGCTCGGCTGGCGCTCGCCCGATTCGATCGCCCCGCCGCCTTGCGATTCGCCGAGGCGGCGCTGGAGCAGGACAGCCTCTTCCCGATGGCGCACTATGTCGTGGCCGATCTGGATTGGTTCGGCGACCATCAGCGCGACTGCGAGTTCCATCTGTCGCGGGCGCTGGCTCTCACCGATCGGCTTCCCCCGAAGGAGCGGCTCTTGGTGCGGGCCCGGTACGAACAGCTGGTGGCCGACCACTCCGACAGCGCCCTGGTGTACTGGGAGCGGCTCCGCGCGGCCTTTCCCGACGACGGCCAGGCCTTCGAAGGCATGGCGTGGACCTACCGGGCGATGGGTCGATTCAAAGAGGCCGCGGCCGCCGCCGACTCGGCCATCCAGCTCGATTCCACCACCTTCGCGCCCAGCGCCACGAACGAGTTGTACGCGCTGATCGAGGCGGGGGACACCACGGCCGCCCTGCGCTACGCCCGTAGCCTCCACTCGTCCCTCCCCTGGCTCGAG
>JBGPVQ010000354.1:0-3473 GCA_041491785.1 Gemmatimonadota bacterium
CATCGTCTTTCAGGCCGGGGGGCAGAGCGGCTGGCACAGCCACCCGGGTCCGGTCTTCATTCAGGTGGTATCGGGCACCATGACGTTCTACGAATCGGATGACCCGACCTGCACCCCCATCGTTCGGACCGCGGGCCAGGGGTATCTCGACCTGGGCGAACACGCCCACATTGCCCGTAACGAGAGCGGCGCGCCGGCGCAGAATATTGTTACCTATTTTGCTCCGCCCGGCGCTGCACTTCGGATCGACCAGCCAAACCCGGGGAATTGCCCCTTCTGACGCCTTCGGTGCCTCGGCCTGCGAGGGCCTTTCGCCCTCGCAGGCCATTTGCAGATCGTTGGACAGGTCGCAAACACCTGCATCCACTCAGCGATTGCGGCCGCTCCCGCACGGCGTACTCTCCTTGAGTACCGCCCTGACGCGGAGCCGGGATGAAGCAACTGCTGCCCCTACAGCCTCGGGGTCAGCCTCGGCGATTCGGACCAGCTGGTCGAGGTCGATCCCTGCAACTACCGCGAGCTCCGCCGCATCAAGGTCGAACCCAAGCCACACGGGCTCGCGATCTCGGCGGACGGCTCCAAGGTGTACATCGCCAGCGACCAGTCCGGGATCTTCCAGGTGATCGACGCTCGCTCCGGCCGGATCGCGGGGCAGATCCCCATCGGCAACGACCCCAATCAGATGACGCTCAGCAAGGACGGCCGGTTCGCGTACCTCCCGATGTGCGGTGAGAGCAGGATCGCCGTGATCCAGCTCGATCAACTCGGGCTCGTCACAAAGCCTCCCTCCCCCGCGGGCCCGCACGACGCCTATACTCCGCCGACGGCCGCCGCATCCACGTCGGTGCGATGTTCGGCAGCGCGATCTCGGTGATCGACCCGGCGACCCAGAGCGTCCTCCACACGATCCCGATGCCCGCGGGCGGGCGTCCCCTGGAGCCCTCGGAGGACGGGAAGACCACCTACGCCGCCCTCTCCAAGCTCCTGAGCTTTGTGGTGGTTGACCCGGCCACGCATCGCCTAGCCCGCCGAGTCGAGCTGGGCACCCTTCCCAAGGGCCTGCCCCAGCCGTACAGGGAGACCTGGACCCGCGCGCTCCAGCTCGCCAACGGCGGGCGGGAGCTCTGGCTCTGCGACGACATCAACGATCTCATCCGCGTGATACGGCTCTCGGACATGAAGGAAGTGGCCCAGATCTGCGCCGGGCATTTCCGGCACTGGTTCGCGATGCGGCCCGATGGCCGGGTGATTTTCGTGAGCCTCTGGTTTTCGGATCCGTGGCGGCGATCGACGTCCAGACCCGGACGGCGATGTCGACCAGGGAGAGCACGGCCATCGGAGAAATATGGCCGGGGGCGCTCCGGGCTGACACTCGCGTCGGTCGGGCCTCGTACGTATCCTTCAGCGCCCCGAGAAACAGGTCCTGATGGCGCGCCTGCATCGAGCCCCCTCCCTCCTGCTCCCCTTGGCCGTCGTCGGGTGCGTGCAGCCGCTTCGGCTGGCACGCGACGATTCCCCCACGGTGCTCGCGAGCCAGCGCCTCACCGCGCCCAATCCGGCCGAACCGGGCCCCTTCCGGGTCCACACGCTCTTCTATGGCAGCGGCAAGGACAAGCGGCGCCCGGAATACCGCGACTCGGTGACCCTCAAGACCGGCTCGGTGGACGCGAGCAAGATGGCGAGCGGACCCACCCCGGCGCTCACCCGGAGCCGGAAGCGGTACTGGGGGTTCGGCTTCGACTCACTCCCGGTCAACGGCCGGGTCTGGTATCCCGAGGGGAACGGCCCGTTTCCTCTCGTACTGATCGTGCACGGCAACCACGACATGACCAAGTTCTCCGATCCCGGCTACGCCTACCTGGGCGAGCTGCTGGCCAGCCGCGGATACATCTTCGTCTCGGTCGACGAAAATTTTCTCAACGGCCGGATCCGGAGCGAGAATGACGCCCGGGGATGGATGCTGCTGCAGCACCTCAAGGTGTGGAAGCGGTTCAACGATTCGACCGGCGGACCCTTCGCGCATCGGGTGGATCTGGAGAACATCGCGCTGATGGGGCACTCCCGCGGCGGCGAGGCGGTCGCGGTGGCGGGGGCGTTCAACCGCCTGTCCCACTACCCCGACGACGCGAACATTCTCTTCGACTTCAACTTCGGCATCAAGGCGCTGGTCGCCATTGCCCCGATCGACGGGCAGTACGAGCCGGCCAACCGCCCGACCCCGCTCGCGAACATCAACTATCTGGTCATTCACGGCTCCCACGACGGCGACGTGTCCGCCTTCTCCGGGCTTCGCCAGTACTCCCGCATCCGGTTCACCGACGGCAAGCCCTGGTTCAAGGCGGCGGTCTGGATGTACCGCGCCAACCACGGCCAGTGGAATACCAAGTGGGGAAGCACCGATGGCGGACCGGAGAGCCCACGGTTCCTCGACCTTCGCGGACTGATTCCCGCCGAGGAGCAGCGCCAGATGGCGCGGGTCTACCTCTCCGCATTCCTCGACGCCACACTCAAGGGCAAACGGGAGTATCTGCCGCTCTTCCTCGACCACCGCACCATCGGCGGGTGGCTCCCCAAGACGATGTACGTCACCCGATTCCAGGAGGGCGGCTTCCACGCGCTCGCCAGTTACGGCGAGGACGTGGAGGTGACCTCAGGCAGCGCGCCGGGCGTGACCATTGCCGCGGAAAGTCTAGCCACCTGGAAGGAGGGCGTCGTTCCGCTCCGCTGGCAGAACACCAACACCGGGCACTACGCCGTGTGGCTCGGCTGGAACAACCGCATCGCGGGGAAGGACACCACCAAGACCGGCAGCCCGGCCTCCTACAGCGTCTCGCTCAGCGATTCGCTCCGCGCCGCATGGGCACCCGGCCCGGGAACCGCGCTGGAGTTCTCTCTCGCACCGACCAGCCAGACGCCGGGGCCGCGCGCGGCGGCCAAGGACACCAGCAAGGCCGCGAAGGACTCGAGTGCAGCGAAGACCAAGTCGCCCAAGCCGAGCGCACTGGATTCCCTGCCGATCGAGCTCTCGATCGAGGCGGTGGATGCCCAAGGAACGACCGCGCGGCTACCGATCGGCCGCTACGGCGTTCCCCGCCGTCCGCTCGAGGTCACCGTGCTCAAACGCAAGGGACAGGACAAGTCGAGTTACGCGAGCCTGGCCGAGCTGATCCCGCAGACCTACGTCATTCCGCTCGCCGATTTCCACGCGGCCGCCCCCCGCTTCGATCCCTCCCGCCTGGTGACGATTCGCTGGGTCTTCGACGGGACCCGCGCGGGGACCATTGTGCTGACTGATGTGGGGCTTTCCAATATTGACCCGGCGTTCCTGCCGCCCGGAGGGCGCTGAGCATGCCCAGGCATCGCGCGGCCCGGCTGCTGTTCCCGCTCATTGTCGCCAGCGTCGCGGGCGCACCTGCCGCGGCACAGGACCCCCAGACCGCGCCGCTGGTGCTCCGGCTCCCCGGCGGCACCCG
>JBGPVQ010000355.1:0-3470 GCA_041491785.1 Gemmatimonadota bacterium
AGCGACGGCTGGATGCCCGCGAGGATCGCCTGCATCCGGGGCCCCCGATGCGGAAACATCGGTGCCAGCAGCGCCTGCAGGACCTCGGGGCGCACGTCGGTCGGGCCCGGGAGGAAATTGCGGCCGAATCCGGTCATGCGGTGAGCACCTCCGCGCTGGTGCCCAGCCGTACGCCCCGGCCGGCCCACTCCTCGAGTAACCCGGCCGCCACCTCGGGATGGATGGCGCGAGCGGCGTCGGTCACCAGGGTGAGCTGGATCCCGGGCCGGTGCCGGAGCAGGCCTTCGATCGCGTACTTATCGCAGACATCGAGCGCCACCCCGTACACCACGATGCGGGAAGGGGCCAGCGCGTCCACCACCGGGAGCACGTTCGCATTGGTGAACACGTCGAACCTGTGCTTGTGGAAGAGAATGTCGCCATCGTGGGAGCGGACCCGCGCCGCGAGCGCATCCGGGTCCTCCGGCTCGGGCTCGATGATCAGGGGGTTCCGGAGACGGGTTTCTGGAATCTTCCGCTGGCCCGGAGTGCCCCGCATGCAGTGCTCGGGAAAGGTCTCCCGCCAGTCCGGCGCCGGAGACAACTCGCGATGCCCGGGGACGTGGTCATCGGCGCTCGCCACGATGCGAATCTTCCGATTGTGGGCGTGCCGGGTCAGGCGCTCGAGCACTGGGATAATCTCCTCGCTGCCGGGGACGTAGAGTCTTCCGGAGCTTCGCATGAAATCGACCTGGGTATCCACGTCCCAGAACAGAGTCGTCATACGACGCGCTCCAGCCGCGGATTCGGCCGGAATTCCCGCCCCACCTTTGCGCACGGACTGCCTTCGTGCTTCACCACGTCGGCGGTGAAGTCGAACCGCCCCTGAAAGAGGCTACTGCCGACGCCGTAAGCGTCCACCGGGACGCCGAACCGCTCGAATTCCTGGATCTTCTCGACGTTGAACCCGCCCGACACGATGATCTTGACGCGGCCGAACCCGCGGGCGTCCAGCGCCTGGCGCACGTTCCAGACCAGCTGGGGGCAGACGCCGGTGGGGCGAAAGCGCCCCATCTGGGGGATCACCGATTTGTCGACCAGCATCTCACTGGTGTCGATGCGGACGCCGTAGAGCCGGTCCCCCAGGGCGTCGGCCAGTTCGAGCGAGGTGCGGACGCAATCATTCTCGAAATCGACGAGGGTCACCAGCCGGACCGTCGGGTCGATATGGTCGGCGAACTTCCTGGTGGCCAGGACGGAATTGCCGCCATACGCGGTGATCAGCGCGTGGGGAACCGTGCCGATACCCTCGCTTCCCCACCAGGAGGCTTGCGCGTCGGTGGAGACGCCGATCGCCCCGGCGATGTGCGCCGCGTACCCGTCGCCGGTCTGCACCAGCCAGTGGTCGTGCCGCGCCGGGAAGAACATCACTTCCTTGGGCCGAGCCGCTTCCACAACCCGCCGGGTGTTGGTCCCCACCCGGGTGCGGCGCGCGAGCACGCCGAGGTACAGCGTCTCGAGGTGCGCGAAGGCGTCATAGGGACCCTCGATCAGCAACACCGTCTCCCACGGTTCGATGGCGTCGCCGTCGTGGAGCGCCCAGACCTCGAGATCGGCCCATTCGATGGCGCAGAGCTTGAGGATCGCGATGGCCTCGTCGATCCCGCCCAGAAAGGAGGGCGCCTTTCCGAACACCTGCATCGTGACGCGGGGGTGGTAGTCGTCGGCCACCAGGATGTCCCGCGCCCGGGTGAAGTACTTGTCCGAGTAGTAGCCCGCGCGCATCCTCTCGACCGGCAGGTGGAAGATCGCGGGGTCGAGGCGGGCGCGCCGGGTCATGGCGTGGTCTCGGAGAATTGTTGGGCGCGGAGCGCGCCGAGGCGGCCGCGGAGCATGCGCGCGCGGCGGGTGTGGGGGTGGCGGTCGAGTAGCCGCCGGAGCTCGAACATCGCGCGGCCGGGGTCGTGGAGTCGTTGCTGATAGAGCTCGGTGAGCGCAAGCCCCAGTCGGCAGTCGTCGTCGTCGCTCAGGTGGACGGCGTCCTTCTGCAGGGCCTCGAGCTCGTCGCGGGCCAGATGGGGCCGCCCGAGGGAGCCACCCAGCAGCTCGGCGCGGCGGAGCAGCGCCGAGACCCGGTCGCGCGGGGCCTCGGCCCGCTGCCGGTAGGCTTCCGCGGCGGCGTCGGCGTGGCCCTGCGCCGCCAGGGTCTCTTCGGCGGAAAAGCCCCCGCCGGCGCGGACCAGCCCGACGTTGGAGAGGATATCGCCGGCGAGGTCGATCAGCGGATCCAGCACGACGTCCACCATCCCGGAGAGCAGGCCGTAGAGGGTCCAGAGGAGTCCCGCAAGGAGCAGCGCCCTGGGCGCCAGTCCGGAGAGCGCGAGGAGCAGCGCGACCACGGTGCCGCCGCCCAGGAAGAAGGCCAGGACGCCGCGCAAGTAGCGGAACGGATCGGTATCCAGGGTTTCCGCGCGGCCGCGCAGCGAATCCGAGAGGAGCGGCACGCCCCGAAGGTAGAGGCGGCCTGGGAGCCCGGCAAGTTGACAGGAGTGATCGCCGCTGCCTGATTCTCTGCGCTGCCCGTGAGCCTTCCCCCTGTCCGGAGCGCCCCGTGTCCGACTCCGTCACCCGCCGCACCTTCCTTGGCTCCGCGGCTCTCGCGGCGGCCGGCACCGCGCTCCCCGGTGTGGCCCCTGCCGCGATCCCCGCGGCAGCGTGGATCCGGCGGAGCCGGGCGGCGAAATTCGTCGCGGTGTCATCCGCCAACGGCATCCGGGGGGTCCAGCTCGCGGTCGAGCTGATGCAGAAGGGCACCGACACTCTCGACGCGGGCGTCGAAGGGGTCAAGATTCAGGAGCTCGACCCCAGCGACAATTCCGTGGGATACGGCGGGCTGCCCAACGAGGAGGGCGTGGTTCAACTGGACGCGAGTTGCGTGCATGGTCCGACCCGGCGGGCCGGTGCCGTCGCGTGCCTCGAGGGCATCAAGACCCCGAGCGAAGTGGCGCGCCTGGTGCTCAAGTACACCAACCACATTCTGTTGGTGGGCGCAGGGGCCAAGAAATTCGCGCTCTCCTACGGATTCAAGGAGGAGGATCTCCTCACCCCCGAGTCCCGACAGCTCTGGCTCAAGTGGCGGGCCAACCGCGGGCACGATGACGACTGGGTCGACGTGCCCGACAATCAGCCGATGGTCGCCCGGCCGACCGGCACCATCAACATGAACCTGGTCAACGACAAGGGCGACATCTCCTCGATCACCACCACCAGCGGGCTGGCCTGGAAGGTTCCCGGGCGCGCCGGCGATTCGCCCATTGTGGGCGCCGGCCAATACACCGACAACGAGATCGGTGCGGCCGGCTCCACCGGACTCGGCGAGGCGAACATCATGGTCTGCGGCGGATTCCTCACGGTGGAGCACATGCGCCGGGGGATGAAGCCCGCCGACGCCTGTCTGGCAACGCTCAAGCGAGTCGTCGCCATGGCGCCGC
>JBGPVQ010000356.1:0-3462 GCA_041491785.1 Gemmatimonadota bacterium
AAGGCGCTCGCCACCGCCGCGCTCACCGGCCGCTATCTCCTCACCACCAACGGAAGCCAGGACTTCGCCGACCGCTCCGCCCACCACTTGGCCGGGACGGTGGAGCTCCGGTCCGGTGGGTTCCGCCCACGGGCCACGCTCCGGCTTCCGCTCAAGAAGGCGCTCCGCGACGAAGCAGGCGGCACGCTTGGCCTGGGCTTCAGCCTGGCGATGTAGCGCGCTTCCGTTTTTCCCGGGAACGAGGCGCGGGCGGCGGGGCGGCTTGACGATGCCTTGACCCACCTGCGCCACGATGGCCTCCGTGGTCCCACCCCATGGAGGCGACATCATGTTTATCAAGCGCGTTCCCGGCTGGTTCGGAATCCTCGTTTTCGGACTTCCCATCGCATGGTCCTCCGCCTCGGCGCAGAACTATTGGGCCGATGACAACGGGCGTGCCATTCTCAGGGCCGAATTCCTCAAACCCTTTCTGAAGGGCGACGTTCTCCAGTTTGCCAGCGGAGCTGCTTTCCTTTCAGGGAGCGCCCGCCTCGGTCCGACGTCGCGAATCGAGGCCGAGTTGCCGGTGGCATCGGCAAGCATCGGTGCCGGCGGTTTCGGCACCGGGTCGTCCTTGCGGATCGGAGATCCCTACCTCGGCGTGCGGATTCACCGTGAGGGGCAACTGCTCTCAGGCCAGTTCGGTGTGCGGATCCCCCTTGTGGGCGAACCTGCCGATGCCGCCGGTGCGCAGGCCCTGGGCGTTGGAGCTCTCGCCGATCCCGATCGCTTCGAGGCGTTTGCGCCAAATGTGTTGACGGCCCGCGCGGCGGCCGAGGTGCGCCATGTGGAGAAGGGCGGCTTTCTGGTCGGGGCCAAACTTGGCGGCTCGCTCTTTGTAAATACCAAGGGCGGCGAAGGGGATAACGCCGAGGTTTTTGCGGACTACGGTGCGCGAGTGGGTTACCAAAACCCCAACCTGCTCGCGGCGGTTGCCGTGACCGGGCGGCTTTGGGTGACCCAGTCGGGTCTCAGTTTTTCCGACCGAACGGAACACGTGATCACCGGCAGCCTCCAGCTCGAGCGGGGCCGCGTGCGGCCGGGAATCCTGGTTCGGGTGCCGCTGGATCAGTCGGTTCGGGAAAGCCTCCACGCGACGGTCGGCGTCGGGCTCACAGTCGTGCTCTGAGGCGGGAACACCGGGGGAGCCGGGCGGGAAACCATCCGGCTCCGTCGGTTCCGGAGGATAGCTCAGGACCCCAACGCGAGGGTCAGCCCGGCTGCGCGGAGCTCCAAATCGAGCAGGAACTGCTTTCGCCAGAGCCCCCCGCCGTATCCGCGCAGCTGTCCGTTCTTCTGGATGACCCGGTGGCAGGGTACGATGATCGGGATACGGTTCCGCCCGTTGGCGAGCCCCACCGCTCGCTGCGCCGTCGGTTTCCCGATCCGGGTGGCCAGTTGTTCGTAGGAGATGGTCACTCCATAGGGAATCCGTAGCAGCTCGCGCCAGACCCGCTCCTGGAATTCGGTGCCCTTGAGCACCAGCGGCACCTCGAAGCCCTGACGGGTTCCCGCGAAGTATTCCGCCAGCTCCCGCTCCGCCTGCGCGATGTACGCATTGGTACCCGGCACCACGGGGCGCTTGAACCACCGGGTCAGATCGGCGGCCTGTTCCGGAAGCCGCTTCCGGTCGGCGAACTCCAGCATGCAGAGCCCCTCCTCGGTCGCGGCGGCCAGCAAGGGACCGAGGGGGCTGGGCACGATGGTGGCCACAAGCGGCGGGATACCCCGCGCCTCGGTGGGTGTGACGCCGAACAGGCGCTTGAACGCGTCGCGGAAGCCGCTGTCCGACTCGAAGCCGCTCTCGAAACCGGCCGGGAGTACCGGATCGCCACGCTGGAGCCGGTCGAGCGCCAACCCGAGCCGGCGGGCGCGGGCGTAGCCTTGCAGTGTCATGCCGAAACTCCCGCGGAAGTAGCGCCGGGCGGTGGTCGGGTGGACGCCCAGACGTTTGAGTGTCGCGTCGGTGAGCCGGCTCGCGGGCTGCTCGTCGAGCAGCTCGAGCACTCGGCGGACCCACTCCGGGTGGATTCCCGGCGCGTCCAGGGGCCGGCACCGCAGGCAGGCCCGGAATCCGGCGGCCGCGGCCTCTTCGGTCGTCGCGAAGAACTCGCGATTCTCCGGGCGGGCCGGCTTCGAGGGACAGGTGGGGCGGCAGAAAATCCCGGTGGTCCGCACTCCAACGACGAACAGACCCTCGTAGGACGGGTCGCGCTCGTCGACGGCTCGATGGAGCACGTCGGGGCGGGGAAGGGGGCCGCGCGGGCGGTACGGCACGATCGGGTCGGTGGCGTGAGCCGGATTCAAGGTTGCAATCATGGACGCCAAGCTACCGAAGCGCCAGTCCCCCGGCCACCGGGAAACAGACGAGCAATTCGGCCCCGACTCTGGCCCCGGTTCTGCTCCCGGCGTAAGCTTCACGCGCACGCCCTCACGGACTTCGGAGCGCGCATGCATCTGGTGTCGCTGGACTGGGCGATCATCGCCGCGAGCATCGTCATCTCGTTCCTGCCCGCCATCTTCTTCGCCAAGCGGGCCGGATCGAGCACCGCGGAATTCTTCACCTCGGGCCGCGCCGCCCCCTGGTGGCTGGTGGGAATTTCGATGGTGGCCACCACCTTCAGCACCGACACCCCGAACCTGGTCACCAACATGGTCCGGGAACGCGGGGTGGCGGAAAACTGGCTCTGGTGGGCGTTCCTCCTCACTGGCATGATGACGGTCTTCTTCTATGCCCGGATGTGGCGCCGGTCGCGCGTGCTCACCGACCTCGAGTTCTACGAGATCCGTTACTCCGGGAAAGCCGCCACGTTCCTTCGCGGTTTCCGCGCGGTGTACCTCGGCCTCTTCTTCAATTGCGTCATCATGGGGACGGTCAACCTGGCCGCCGCCAAAATCGCCAACATCGTGCTGGGCTGGCCGATGGAACGGACCCTCATCGTCTGCTCGGTGATCACCATCTTCTTCGCCTCGGTGTCGGGTCTCTGGGGCGTGCTGGTCACCGACTCGATCCAGTTTACCATCACCATGTCGGGCACCTTCGCGGTTGCCTACTTTGCCCTGAAACAGCCCCAGGTCGGCGGGCTGCACGGCCTGTTCGCCAAGATCGACCCCAAGACCCTGAACCTCCTTCCCGACTTCGGCGACTGGTCGGTGGCACTCGCCGCGTTCATCATCCCCATCACCGTCCAGTGGTGGTCGGTCTGGTATCCCGGCGCCGAGCCGGGCGGGGGGAGCTACATCGCGCAGCGGATGCTGGCCTCGCGCACCGAGAAGGACGCGGTGGTCGGGACCCTGCTGTTCAACGTGATGCACTACGCGCTCCGGCCCTGGCCCTGGATCGTCGTGGCGCTCTGCTCGACGCTGGTCTTCCCGCAGCTGGCGGATATCGGCCGAACGTTCCCGTATCTTGATCCAAAGCTG
>JBGPVQ010000357.1:0-3461 GCA_041491785.1 Gemmatimonadota bacterium
ATCCCGCGAGAAGGGATCCCCTGGAGCGAAGGAACGGACTGTCGAACCGCCGGTAGGGATCGGCGCCGGCCAGATAGACGCGACGCTGTCGGGGAACCGAGTCGGCCGACAGCGTGGCGCCGGCGTACACTCGCGCGCCGAGACTGAGCGCTTTGCCCGCCGGAATCCGGGTCGAGGCGGCCAGGGTGAAACGACCGTAGCCGCCGGCGCTGCCGGCTCCACCATTGGCGTATCCGTATCCTGCGGCCATGCCGGCTTCGAGCTGGAATGGCCAAGGCCTTCCGGGGCGGGCAAGCCTGCCGGTCACGGTGAGCTCGACGGTGCCGGCGTCGTCGTAATACCCCGAGTCCACATACGCAGGATCGGTCACGGTGAGCCACTGCAGGGCCACGCCGAGCGACCGCCAGGTCGAGTCCGCTACGCGGGAGCGGAAGCGCTGTGCCACTTCGATCCGGACGGCCGCCCTGCCCTCTTCCCGGCTGAGCAGCAACTCTTCCGACCGCCCGGGAGCGCGCAGCCCCACGGGATTCTTGAGCAGCAGCCTTCCATTGATGTCGATCCGGTCGCCCTCCGCCTCCCGGCCGGAGCTCACCGATACCCATAGCTGGTTCAGCTCGAAACGGGCGAGATAGTCCTCTCTGAGCCGCGCTCCGAAGGTCCATCCGCCAACGTCGTTATACCAGGCGGTCGGAGCCCAGCCCATGGTCAGCCGGTCCCGGGCGGTTTGCCGGGAGAAATACGTGTCCAGGTAGCTGTGGGTGGGTCGGTGCGGCGCCAACAGGAGCCATCCAGGCCGGATGCCGAAGCCGCGCTGATTGTTGAGCATATTCCAGTCGTGGCTCTCCGCCAGGGGATCGAGCACGGCGCGCCGGGGCGGAGTTCGAGTGACGACGGTGAGAGTCTCCCGCCGGGTGAGCGCGGTCGCGCGCGCAACGACGGTGTCGCTGTCCGCGATGACCCAGAGGATCCGCGGGAAGACTCCCGCCGCTCGGCGCTCAACCACCGCGGTCGTGCGCCAGCGGCCACTGTCGACCTGCTCCCGCCGGACCGACGTGACGGCGTCGTCGTACAGAGTTCCGCCGCGGGGCAGCTGGGCGTACAGTGAATCGGGGTTGGGCTGGATCAGCTCACGGGCCATCTGCTGAAACGCGCCCGATAACGTGGGGCGCAACTGGAAGCGGGTATACAGCGCGCGATAGAGCTTGCGTATGGCTTCGTCGCTCCCCGCCCACCGCCGGAGCTGGTAGGACATGAACTCGGTGCGACGACAGATGGTCGAGGCGCAAGGCGAGGTCGAGCTGGCCCGCTGTAGCGGCTCGGGGCGCAGCGCGAGCCGGTCGAGGTCCCATTCGAGGATCTCGCGCTCGATCCGCTCATAGTCCCCGCGCCGGCCGATGGCCTCGAAGAACCACGCCGCCTGGTAGGCGGCTGTGCCCACCGTGAAGACCGGGGCCCCGCCCGCCATCACCTGCTGGGTATTCATGAGGCCCAGCAGCTCGAGCAGCGCCGCCTGACTCGGCACTTCGCTGAGCAGCACCATCGGTAGCGCGTGGCCGGTCCGGTCGAGTCCCTGAGCGACCGTCAGGTGGGGCCACGGATTGTGTCCGCCCAGGTCCAGGATCCAGGCGGCGGCCGTTTCGGCGCGGCGGGTCGCCAGCCCGGCTCCCCAGACCTGCTCCCCACCCCGCTCGTACAAGGTGTGCACCGTCAGCGCGTCGAAATCTCCTTCCTCGTACCGAAAGGTGGGGCTCAGCACAAACGCTACCTGGGTCACGCCCTCGGCATACCACTTCATGCGCTTCATGCCCCGGCCGGCGCCGTCGCAGGTCGCTGCCGCGGCGCGGGGGTCCTGCGGGGTCCGGTACCAGTCGCGCTGCAGGGTCAGGCGGGTGCTCGGGGACGCCGCCGCGCCGGCCCATCCCGGGTCTCCGCAGAGCGGGACGCCGGTCCCCCCGATGACCTGGTCGGCCGCCAGGTCCAGCTGCAGCAGGAACGTCGCGTAGGCGGGGAACGGCACCGTCGTGCCGGAGGTCTGATCCATCACCTCGGGGTACCACCCCACCAACTCGAGCCGGCGCCCGCGGCGGTCGAGGCGCCATTTGAGAGCGGGTGGGCGCGCGTTCCACTCGAGGGTGATGACGAGAGAGTCCCCCGGCGCGAGCGGGCGGATGAGCCTGAGCAGGGCCGCGCTGCTGTCGGGCGTTCCCGGCCACTCGAGCGTAGCCGGCGCGCCGTCAACCCGGAGGTTGAAGATGTGCTCGAATCCGGTGCTGCCGGAGTCGGCCACCTGCTGCGCGGGCCACCCTCTGGCGCCGGGGCGGAAGCCATTGTACTCGAGGTGAAGGGTCAGCGAACGGAGTGTGTCCGGACCGAGGTGCCGGTAACGAATCTCGGCGGCACCGATCACCCGGCCGTCGTTGTCATTGAGAGCCGCGCGCAGGAGATAGCGCACAACAGGCGGCTCCGCGGCCCAGGCCGCGGGCGCCAGAATCCATCCTGCGAGGGCCACGAGCACGAGCGTCAAGCGCAGAGTGTCCTCGCTGAGCGCCGGGGAGGGTCGCCCCAGTATACCCGTGGCTCCGGATGTCGGCCAGAGGTGGGATCTCGCGATTCCGCCACCCGGTCCGTCTGCCGTACGGCGGCACTGGACCGGCGCGGTGACCTAACCCGCGATTGCTCCGAAGACCCTTCTTGCCATCGCCCGCGGTCACTCCGATGCAATCGCCTCCACGGGGTGAATCCGGGCGGCCCGCCGCCCCGGCAGCAAACACGCCAGGAACGCCGAGAGGAGCAGCACGGCGCCAGCCCCGGCGAGCGTCGCGGGATCGCCGGGGGCTACCTCGAACAGCAGCGTTCGGAGCCAGCGCATGCCGATTCCTGCGACGACCAGCCCGATGGCGCTGCCGAGCACGGCGTAGCGCATGCCGCGCACCACGATCATCCGGGTGACCGCGGCCGGCTCCGCGCCGAGGGCCAGGCGGACCCCGATCTCCCGGCGCCGCTGCCGCACCACATAAGACATCAGCCCGAAAATCCCCAGCGCCGCGAGGAACACCGCGGCGCCCGCGAAGGCCACGAGCACCGCGGTCCACCGGCGGGGATCGGCCAGCGAGGCATCGAACCGCTCCGAGAATGTCGACTCGACCAGCGGCAGCTCGGGATCGAGTGCGCGCAGGGCGTCGCGCAGGGCGCGGAAGGCGGTGACCGGCCCAGCGGTGCTCCGCACCACCAGGTTCATGGATCGCGGGTTCGCCTGGGCGACCGCCCCGTACACCGCCTCCTCCGCGCCGGCCAGGCCGAGGTTCTTCACGTCGGCCACCACGCCGATGATGGTGGTGCGGAGACAGTCATAGCAGCCCCCCTGGATCAACTGTCTGCCGACGGCCTGCTCCTTGGGAAAGAACCGGTTCGCCCAGGAGCGACTCACCACCACGACCGGATTCACCGTATCGGCCGCGGTG
>JBGPVQ010000358.1:0-3443 GCA_041491785.1 Gemmatimonadota bacterium
CAGCCGCGACTGGCTTGCCCACGTGCGCACCGGCCGGGCGCGGGGCAAGATCAAGCAGTGGATCCGGCACGAGGAGGAGACCGTCTCCAGCCAGCTGGGGCGGGACATCCTCCAGCGCGAGGTGAAACGGCGCCGCCTCTCGACGCCCGATGCGGCCGCGCTGGACCGCGCCGCGCCGGCGCTTGGCCTGAGCGACGGCCAGTCGCTCGAGGCGGCGGTGGGCCGGGGAGACGTGGCCATCGGCCAGATGATGCGGGCGCTCTATCCCGATCTGCCCGCCGAAGATCTTCAGGAGCCGAAGCCGACGGTGTTCGGCCGGATGCTCAACCGCATCCGGCTGGGGAGGGGCATCAAGATCCAGGGCGTGGACGGGCTGCTGGTCCGGTACGCCCAGTGCTGCCAGCCGGTGCCGGGCGACCCGGTGGTGGGATACGTGACGCAGGGCCGCGGCATCTCGATCCATCGCGCCGATTGTCCCAACCTGCTGACCCTCTCCAGCGCCGACCGCCGGGTCGAAATCGACTGGCAGGAGCAGGAGGGAGAGTCGTTCGCGGTCCGGTTGCTGGTGAACGCGGAGGACCGCCGCGGCCTCTACGCCGACATCCTGCAGGCCATCAGCCAGACCGGCACCAACATCCGGGGCGCCGATCTGCACACCAAGGACGGCAGCGCCTTCGGCACCGTCTTTGTCGAGGTCGACAATCTGCCGCACCTCAGCAAAGTTCTGAAGGCGGTGCGTCGGGTGAAGGGCGTGTCCTCGGTGGATCGCCGGGAGCTTCCGCCGGCCGGCTGAGCGCCCCCCTTCGCGGTCACCCATTTTCGGTATATATTCGGGGCATGGCTTCCCGCTGGCTGCTCAAGACCGAACCCACCACTTATTCCTTCGATCAGCTTGAGCGCGAAGGACATACCGTCTGGGATGGCGTCCGCAACGCCGCGGCCCTGATTCACCTTCGCGCCATGCGCGCCGGAGATGCTGCGCTCATCTATCACTCGGGTGAAGAACGCACGGTGGTGGGGGTGGCCCGGGTGGTAAAGGGAGCCCACCCCGATCCGAAATCGAACGATCCCCGATTCGTGGTCGTCGAGCTCGAGCCGGTACGCCGTCTGGCCACCCCGATCCCGCTCTCCACCGTCAAGGCCGGCGCCGTGTTCGCCGACCTCGGGCTGGTTCGGATTTCCCGGCTTTCGGTGATGCCGGTCTCGGCGCCGCAATGGAAGCGTCTGCTGACGCTCGGGGGCGGATGAGCTCCCGTTTCCAGGTCGTTGCCCCTTTCACCCCCGCCGGCGATCAGCCCAGGGCCATTGCCGAATTGAGCCAGGGGCTCGCCCGCGGTGACCGGTATCAGACCCTCCTGGGAGTGACCGGCTCCGGCAAGACCATGACGCTGGCGCACGTGCTGGCGGAGTTCGGTCGGCCCACGCTGGTGCTCTCTCACAACAAGACGCTGGCGGCCCAGCTGTACGGAGAGCTCAAGCAGTTCCTCCCCAACAACGCGGTCGAGTATTTCGTCTCCTACTACGATTACTACCAGCCGGAGGCCTACGTTCCGGCCACCGACGTCTACATCGAAAAGGACGCCTCGATCAACGAGGACATCGAGGCGCTCCGGTTGCGGGCCACCTCGAGCCTGATGGAGCGCGAGGATGTGGTCATCGTGGCGTCGGTGAGCGCGATCTACGGCCTCGGCGACCCCGCCACCTACCGCAGCCTGATGTTCACGGTGGAGACCGGCGCCGCGCGAGGGCGGGACCAGATCCTCGGCGATCTGGTCGCGATTCAGTACCACCGCAACGACGTCTCCTTCGAGCCCGGCACCTTCCGGGTACGGGGCGACACGGTCGAGATCTATCCCGCCTACGAGGAACAGGCGGTCCGGGTGGAGCTCTGGGGCGACCAGGTCGAGCGCATCTCGAAAATCCACCCCACCACCGGGGCCACCATCGCACGGCTCGAGAAGTGCTCCATCTACCCCGCCAAACATTTCGTCACCGAACGCCCGGCCATCGAGCGGGCGGTGAAGTTGATCCGGGTCGAGCTGGCCGAGCGGCTCACCGAGCTCAAGACCGCGGGAAAACTCCTTGAGGCGCAGCGGCTCGAGTCGCGCACCCAATTCGACCTCGAGATGCTCCTCGAAATCGGCACCTGTCCGGGCATCGAGAACTACTCCCGGCACCTCACCGGACGGGCGGCGGGTGAGCGCCCCGCCTGCTTGTTCGACTACCTTCCCGCAGACTTCCTCGTCGTGGTGGACGAGTCCCACGTGTCGCTGCCCCAGATCGGCGGCATGTTCAACGGCGACCGCGCCCGCAAGACCACCCTGGTCGAGTACGGATTCCGGCTTCCCTCCGCACTGGACAACCGTCCGCTCCGGTTCGACGAATTCATGCAGCTGGTGCCGCGGATGATCGCGGTCTCGGCCACGCCGGGTGAGTTCGAGTTGGGGCTGTCGCAGGGTTCGGTGGTCGAGCAGATCATCCGCCCGACCTTCCTGGTCGACCCCGAGGTCTCGGTCCGCCCGGTCAAGGGACAGGTAGACGATCTCCTCAACGAAATACGGCTCCGGGAAAAGCTTCACGAGCGGGTCTTGGTGACGACGCTCACCAAGCGGATGTCGGAGGATCTGACCGACTACCTCCAGCAACACGGCGTGCGGGTTCGCTACCTGCATTCCGATATCGACGCCATCGAGCGGGTGGAAATCCTGCGTGGCCTGCGGCTCGGTGACTTCGACGTGCTGGTCGGGATCAATCTCCTCCGCGAGGGCCTGGACCTGCCGGAGGTGTCCCTGGTTGCAATACTCGACGCGGACCAGGAAGGATTCCTGCGCTCCGACCGCTCGCTCATCCAGACGGTGGGGCGGGCCGCCCGCAATCTCCACGGCGTGGCCATTCTGTACGCCGACCGGATGACCGGCTCGATGGAGCGGGCGCTGGCCGAAATGGACCGCCGCCGCGCCATCCAGCAGGAATACAACCGGGTGCACCAGACCACGCCGGTGTCGATCGTGAAGTCGCACGACCAGGTGCGGCTTTCTACCCACGTGGCCGACGCCCGCGCGGAGGGGAGGGCGACGGCCCGGCGCAAGCCCGCCGAGCCCGACCTGCACGATCCGAAGCAGCGCGCCGCGGCGATCCTCGCGCTCGAGAAACAGATGAAACAAGCGGCCGCCAATCTCGAGTTCGAACTCGCCGCGATGCTTCGCGATCAGCTCAACGACCTGAGGGCCCTCGATGCACCGGACGTGCGCCGGAGCGGCGCAGCTTCCTTCCCGTTCGCGCGCCGCCGCGCATGACGGCGCTGCTGGACGAGCCGGCGCTGGGTGCGCTCGCCGAGGACCTGGGGCGGAGCCTGGTTCCCGGGGCGGTCGTCTGGCTGGAGGGAGAGCTCGGGGCGGGGAAAACCACCTTCGTCAGGGCGCTGGTTCGCGGACTCGGCGTGG
>JBGPVQ010000359.1:0-3425 GCA_041491785.1 Gemmatimonadota bacterium
TCCCACGTGCAGCACCGCGGAGGAATCGGAGGGCAGAATCGCCGCGATGCCACCGAGGGTCCAGCGGGCGAACAGGAGGCTGGCGGCGCCGCCCAGGATGGAGAGAAGGCACGATTCGACCAGCAGCTGGGTCAACAGCTGGCCCCGGGTTGCGCCGAGGGATAGCCGCACCGCCATCTCCATCGCCCGGCTTGCCCCGCGAGCCAGGAGCAGGTTGGCGATGTTCGCGCACGCGATCAGCAGCACCAGCGCGGTGAGCGCGAAGAGCAGGGTGAGCGGGGTTCGGGATTCTCCATGGACCGAGCTCTGCCCCCGGCGACCGTCCTCCAGGGTGAGAATCTTGGCCTTGAACCGCGTCAGGGTCTGGTCGCTCATACCCTTCTGCAGCGGCGCCTCCACGTCGTTGATGATCGGGTGGTACAAGGCGTTGATGCCCGAGCGCGCCTGGGTGATCGTCACGCCCGGCTTGAGCCGCGCAAAAAGGTAGGCCCAGTAGGTCCGGCGGTTCTGGAATCCGTCAAAGCCGGGGTTGAGCAGGCCGCGCATCGAGATCGGAACGAAGACCTCCGGCAGCGATCCGAGCGTGGTGCCGTCAAAGCCACGGGGCGCTACTCCGACGATGGTGAGCGAATGGCCGTTGATGATGATCGTTTGGTTGAGGACCCGAGGATCGGAGCCGAGGCGGGACTCCCAGTACCGGTAGCTCAGCACGGCGATGAAGCTCGCGCCGATTCCCTGGTCGTCGGCCGGCGTCAACAAGCGGCCGAGCGCCGGCGCGAGGCCCAGCACCGGGAAGTAGGAGCCGGAGACCAGCATCCCTTCGCCACTGAGCGGCGTCTGGCCGCGGGGGGCCAGGTTGGCGCCGAACACCCGGTGGGCCGCGACTCCGGTGAACAGCTTCTGGCCCTGCTCCAGGTCCTTGAACATCGGGTAGCTGAACACCACGTCGCAGTCCCCGGCCTGGTTACATGACTGCGAACCCGGCTTCGGCCCCGGCGAACCGAGATTGACCAGTTGCTCCGGGTCCTTCACCGGCAGCGGCCGCAGCAGCATCTGGTCGAACAAGGAGAAGATCGCCGTGTTGGCGCCGATCCCCAGCGCCAGGGAAATCACGGCGACGGCGGTGACGAACGGCGACTTGACGAGGGCGCGAAACGCCAGCCTCAGGTGGGACATTGCGCGATCCGGTGAAGGGTAGGGCTGCCGGGCCTGCACCTTGGATGCGCGTTCGGGGGTAACCGTTGCGCGGCCGGACCGGCGGGGCCCGCCCGCCCGGGGCCGTGACGAGGGTCCGCTACTCCCCGAGAATCAGCGCGAACATCAGCGGTGCTACGATGGTGGCGTCCGACTCGATGATGAATTTGGGGGTGTCGACCCCGAGCTTGCCCCAGGTGATTTTCTCGTTGGGAATCGCGCCGGAGTAGGACCCGTAGCTGGTGGTCGAGTCGCTGATCTGGCAGAAGTACCCCCAGACCGGCGTGTCGGGGAGCTGCAGGTCCTGGTGGAGCATCGGTACCACACAGATCGGGAAATCCCCGGCAATACCGCCGCCGATCTGGAAGAAACCGATCGAGCTCGCCGCCGCGGTCCGCCGGTACCAATCCGCCAGCCACATCATGTACTCGATGCCGGTCCGGACGGTATGCACGCTGCGAACGTCCCCGGTCATGCAATGGCCGGCGTACATGTTGCCCATGGTGGAGTCTTCCCAGCCGGGCACGATGATGGGCAGGTCTTTTTCCATCGCGGCGTGGAGCCACGAGTCGCGGAGATCGATCTGGTAGTGCGGCTGGAGCGCGCCGGAGCGCAGCAGCCGATAGAGGAATTCATGGGGGAAATACCGCTCTCCCGCCCGGTCCGCCCGGACCCACTCCTCCAGCAGGGCCGCCTCGAGGCGGCGCATCGCCTCCATCTCCGGAATGCAGGTATCGGTGACCCGATTCATGTGCCGGTCGAGCAGCGCCGCCTCGTCGCCCGGTGTGAGGTCGCGATAGTGGGGGACCCGCTCGTAAAAGTCGTGGGCGATCAGGTTGAAGACGTCCTCCTCCAGGTTGGCGCCGGTACAGGTGATCGCGTGAACCTTTCCCTGCCGGATCATCTCGGCCAGCGAGAGCCCGAGCTCCGCGGTGCTCATCGCGCCGGCGAGGGTAACCATCATACTTCCCCCGCCGTTGAGGTGTTCCCGATAGGCCCGAGAGGCGTCGATGAGGGCGGCGGCGTTGAAATGCCGGAAATGATGGGTAAGGAATTGACTGACCGCTCCCTGGGCCATGCGCCGCCTCCGGAGTGAGACCCGACGAATCGGCGGGTATTGTACCGCGAAGCGTTGCGTCGCAGCAACCGGGGCGGTGTCGGCCGCTCCGGCCGCCGCCGTGGCGGCTACTCCCGTCCGGCCGGAGGGTCACCGGCCCTGGCGGCGTACTTCGGGTAACGGGCCCGATACCCCAGCCATTGCCCCAGCAGTGCGAGGGGTGGAAACACCAGATTCTGCAGGAACAGCGGGGGGCTCGCGGGACGGATGAAGTCGCCCACCTCCATGACCAGAACTGCGGCCTGCAGGAGGGCAATGTCTCCCGTGGGGGAGAGCTTCCCCTCGCGGCTCAGCCCGAACTGGGTCTCGAAGAAGCTCTCCGCCGAGGTGAGCGCGGGCCGGTGCTCGTAGTAGATCCGCATCGGCGTATCGCCGGCATTCCACTGGCTGTGGGGTACGCCGCGGGGACAGACCAGAGTTTCTCCCGGGCCGGAGACCCCGCTGGCGCCGCCGATGGTCCACCCGTACTTCCCCTCCAGCACCACGAAGCGCTCCTCCTGGAGCGGGTGGATGTGGGAGCGGACAACGTAGTTCCCCGGCTGCATGATCAGCTCGGCCTGAAACAGCTCGCCGTTCGACGAGTCCCGGGTGGAGCGGAAGATCAGGCGCTCCCCGGTCTGCGGGCTGTCGATGGCGGTCCCGATGGGAATCACGGGCGAACTACCGGCGGAAGATCTGGCGGAGAGAGGCCCCGGCCCCAGCCAGGTGGTGATGGGGCATCGTGCTCACCCGTTCGCTCAGCCCGGTGGGACGCGGCCCGCTCGGCGCCGGGCGGCGTCGAGCGAGAGGGTCCCCGCGCCCACCAGGGCCAGCGTCAGCGCCGCGGCACAGAGGGTCAACTCGAACTCGACCCCGCGGGGCGCAAACCAGCCTCCCGGCAGCTTGACCAGGAAGACCGCAAACGCCATGTCGACCGCCAGCGCCAGGGCGGCCAGCCGGGTGAAGAGCCCGGTGATGAAGGCGAGTCCGCCCAGGAGCTCCGCGGCGGTGGCCACGATCGCCGAGATCTGAGGGAGGGGAACGCCCATGTGGGTCATCATGGTCGTCGTTCCGGCCAACCCGAAGGTAAGGAGTTTCTGGCCGCCGTGCATCAGGAATACCAGTCCCACGACCA
>JBGPVQ010000360.1:0-3419 GCA_041491785.1 Gemmatimonadota bacterium
GCTCCCCGCGGTCCGGAACACCGATCGCCTGGCCTACCTCCAGACTCGGGCCCCAGGCGGGGGAAGCTGGTCGATTTCCTATCCGTCCTATCGTGACTGGCGGGAACGGTCCCACGCGTTCGAGGGCATCACCGTCTTCAACCTGCAGCAGGTTGGCCTCAGAATCGACGGCGGGACGGAGCGGGCCTGGGCGATGGTCGCCTCGGCGAATTACTTCGAAGTGCTCGCGGTGCCGATGCAGCTGGGCCGCGGCTTTCGGGAGGAGGAGGAGCGCGGGGCGACGCAGGTCGCGGTGCTGGGATACTCGTTCTGGCAGCGCCGATTCAAGGGCGACTCGGGTGTCCTCAATCGGGTGCTCACGCTCAACGGCCATGGATTCACCGTCATCGGCGTCGCGGCGCCTCGATTCGGCGGCGCGTACGTCGGGCTGAACATGGATCTCTACCTCCCGGTGACCACCCGGACCGCGCTCGACGGCGAGCGGCCCTGGGATCAGCGCGGGTGGCAGTGGCTCGACGGGATCGGGCGGCTCAAGCAGGGGGTCTCGCTCGCCGCCGCATCCCGGGACATGGAACGGGTGGGCCGGGAACTCGACGCCCTCTTCCCCAACGAGGAGAACCTCGCGTTGGTGCGCTCGCTGCAATCGGAGGGAGCCTCGGCGGTGCTCCTCCCGGTCATGGCCGCCCTCCTCGGCGTGACCGGGCTCGTGCTGCTGATCGCCTGCGCGAACGTCGCCAATCTCCTACTGGCCAGGGCGACATCCCGGCAGAAGGAGCTGGGCGTGCGCCTCGCGATCGGGGCGGGCCGGGGGCGGATCATTCGCCAGCTCCTCACTGAAAGCCTCGTGCTTGGTGGCCTGGGCGGTCTGGCGGGGATGGTGCTGGCCTACTGGGGCCGGAACGGAATCAAGAGTTTCACCCCCGCCGCGCCCTTCCCGATCGATTTCGAGACCACTTTCAGCAACGCCCGGGTCATCGGGTTCGGCCTCGCCGTCACGCTGGGCACGGTCCTCCTCTTCGGGTTGGCCCCCGCCCTCAGGGCCTCCCGTCCCGACCTGGTTCCGGTGCTCAAGGACCTTCCTTCCGGCAGCGGGCGCGGCCGTCTGCGCGGAGCGCTGGTGGCCGGGCAGGTGGCCCTCTCGCTGGTCGCGCTGGTGTGCGCCGGTCTGTTCCTCCGCGGATTGCAGCGGGCGCAGCGGGTGGATCTGGGTTTCAAGGATCCGGAGACGCTGCTGCTGGTGTCGACCGATCTCCACCTCGCCGGGGTTCCCGACTCTGCCGGAGGCGCACTGCTCGACCGCGTCCTCGAGCGAGCCCGGGCCATGCACGGCGTCCGGGCTGCGGCGGCCGGCGATTTCGTTCCGCTGGGCTTCGGAGGAAACTCCTCGTCCGGGGTGGAGGTTGACGGGTACACACCGGCCAAAGACGAGAACATGTCGGTGCAATACGCCCGGGTGACTCCCGGCTATTTCGAGACCATGGGCCTGCGCATCCTGCGCGGACGGGCCATCGGCGTTGAAGACCGGGGCGGCGCTCGGGACGTCGCCGTGGTGAACGAGGCGTTTGGCCGGAGATTCTGGCCGAATCAGGATCCGGTGGGGAAGCAGTTCCGTCAGTGGAGGCGAACCTACAGTGTCGTGGGCGTGGTACAGGACTCCAAGCACAAGCAGATCACCGAAGCGCCCTATCCGTTCCTCTATCACGCGCTCGCGCAACGCTACTCCTCCGAATTCACCCTGCACCTCCGGACCACCGGCCCGGCGCGGACGCTGATCGAGCCGCTCCGGAAGGAGCTTGCCGCAACGGAGGCGAACCTCCCGTTCCTCGATCCAAGAACTATGGCCGAGCAGATCATTCCCGCCACCATCGGACAGCGGATGGGGAGCCGGATGCTCGCGCTCTTCGGCGTCATTGCGCTGGTGCTCGCCACGATCGGCCTCTACGGGGTGATGGCCTACACGGTGAGCCAGCGCACCAGAGAAATCGGCGTGCGCGTGGCGCTGGGCGCGGACGCCGGCTCGGTCTCCCGGATGGTCCTGGCGCAGGGCCTTCGACTCACGGCGATGGGTCTCGCCCTCGGAGCCGTGCTGGCGCTGGTGGCGGGCCGATTGCTTCGGAGCCAGCTCTTCGGCCTCTCCCCCGCCGATCCGGCGACCTTCGGTGTCCTGGCGCTCTTCCTGGGTGGCGTAGCCGCCGCGGCGAGCCTCATTCCAGCGCGTCGGGCCGCGCGGGTGGACCCGCTGGTGGCGCTGCGCAGCGAATAGCCGGCCCGTCCCGTTACTTTTCTGTTCCGAGCGCGAGCGACCCCTGCTCGCTACTCCCCACACCCCACTTCCCGGGTCCTGTGATCCACCTCACGAACCTCGAAAAGTTCTACCAGACCGGCCCGACCCGGACCTGGGTGCTGCGCCAGATCGACCTCGACATCGCCGAGGGGGATTTCGTCACCGTCATGGGGCCGAGCGGAGCGGGGAAGTCCACGCTTCTGGGCATCCTGGGCATGCTGGACGCCGGGTGGAGCGGCGGGTACGAATTCCTCGGCCAACGGGTGGATCAGATCAAGCCGAAGCAGCGCGCCGAACTCAACCGGACGTACATCGGCTTCGTATTCCAGCAATACCACCTGATCGATGACCTGACCGTCTACGAAAACATCGAGACCCCTCTGTCCTATCGGGACGTGCCGAAAGGGGAGCGTCAGGCCATGGTGGCAGACATCCTCGATCGGTTCCAGATCGTGGGTAAAAAGGATCTCTATCCCAACCAACTCTCCGGCGGGCAGCAGCAGCTCGTGGGGGTGGCGCGGGCAGTGGTGGCCAAGCCGAAGCTGATCCTGGCGGACGAGCCGACCGGCAATCTGCATTCGGCCCAAGCGCGGGAAATCATGGAGTTGTTCCGCGCCCTCAATCGCGAAGGGACCACGATCGTCCAGGTGACCCATTCGGAGGAGAATGCGAAGTACAGCAAGCGTATCGTGCAGCTAAAGGATGGGTGGATGGTGAGGGAGTAGGGAGCCGGGGAGTCGGTCGTTTGAGACGCGGTTGAAGGCCGGGGCGTCCCGAAACGCATCCGGCAGTCTCGCCGAGCTCGAAACCCATCGGGAGATCGGGCGGCGATTGGCGTACTTCGAGGCAGCAAGCATGACCGGCCCGGAATTGCTCACGATCGAGGTCGGTCGTATGCTTTCCACGCTCCTTCACCGCTTGACGCACCCTGAGCCGCCCTAGCCCCGAGTCCCTGACCTCCTTGCCCCCTCCCCTCGTCCTCATCGCCGACGACCAGGCCGACGTGGCCGAGGCCCTCCGTTTGTTGTTGAAGGCGGAAGGCTACCGCACCGCGAGCGCCCACGTCCCCGAGGGGGTGATCGCTCTGGTGGAACGGGAACAGGCCGACGCGGCGCTCATCGACCTCAACTACACC
>JBGPVQ010000361.1:0-3393 GCA_041491785.1 Gemmatimonadota bacterium
CCGATCCGGCGCCCTTAGCTCAATTGGATAGAGCATCAGACTTCGGATCTGAGGGTTGGGGGTTCGAGCCCCTCAGGGCGCACTGATGACTACCCGCCGCTACTACACCGATGCGTACACCCGAGAGTTTCCGGCGCGGGTTGTCGACACCCCGATGGTCGGCGACCGTCCCGCCGCCATCCTCGACCAGACCTTCTTCTACCCGACCTCGGGGGGGCAGCCCCACGATACCGGCCGGCTCGGCGCTGCGGCGGTGGTGAACGTGGCGGTTCGGGAGACCGATGGCGCGGTGCTTCACCTACTCGACGCTCCGCTCGACGGCGGCCCCGTCGAGGGACGCATCGACTGGTCCCGCCGGTTCGATCACATGCAGCAACACACCGGCCAGCACATCTTGTCCCAGGCCTTTCTCCGGATCGCCGGCGCCCCGACCATTGGCTTCCACCTCGGCGCCGACGCGGTGTCCATCGATCTCGGCATCACCGACCTCGGCGAGGCCGGCGCGGCGGACGCGGAAGCCCTCGCGAACGACATAGTGACGGCGAACGCATCCGTACGCGCGTGGTTTCCGTCGGCGGAAGAGCTGTCCACGCTGACCCTCCGGAAGGCGCCGGAGGTGGACGGACCCCTCCGCCTCGTGGCCGTCGGGGACTTTGATCTCTCGGCGTGCGGAGGCACCCACGTCGCCTCGACGGGAGAAATCGGGCTTATCTCGATCCTGCGCACCGAGCGGATGAAGCGGGGAATCCGCATCGAGTTTCTCTGTGGCGGGCGCGCCCGTGCCGACTACGCCCGCAAGCACCGCGTCGTTCGCGAGCTCGCGTCCACGCTCACCTGCTCACCGCTCGAGCTCCCCGCCTCGGTATCCCACCTGCAAGGTGCCCTGCTGGAAACCCGACGGGAGCTGGCCACCCTCAAGGAGCGCGAGCTCGACGCGGAGGCGGCGCGACGACTCGCCGAGGCCCCGACGCGGGGCAACCGCAAGATCGTTCGCGCCGCCTGGGAGGCCCGCCCCATCGACGAGGTGAAGGGCCTGGCGCTCCGGCTCACCACCCTCCCGGGGACCATCGTGCTGTTCGGTATCGCAGGGAAGAATTGCCAGATTCTCGTCGGCCGCTCCGAGGCCGTCGACCTCGATTTGAAGCCCTGCTTCGAGCGCGTCCTGAGCCTGCTCGGCGGCGGGCGGGGCGGTGGAGCCCGCGTGCTCCAGGGGGTGGCCGGGACGGCCGACCTGGCCACCCTCGAGGCCGCACTTCGCAACGCGGAAGAGGAAATCGCAGGGTCCAGCGCATGATCCGGCGCGAGGTGGTATGGGCCGTTCTCGCGGCGACGCTGGCCACCCTGGCGGCCCAGCTTCTCGATCCCTGGGCCTGGCATCATCTGAAAATGCCGGCGGTGTACGAGAGCGACTGGGGCCGCCTCCTCCGAGTCTCCGGCACGCTGTACTTCTGGGGTCCCCTCGCGATCGCGGTCTGGCTCGAAGGAAGGAGCCGCGCCGGGCTGCTGGTCCTCGGACCGATTCTGGCCGGGGGCGCGGACGAGGTCATCAAGATGCTGGTCCGGCGGGAGCGCCCGGCGATGCACGATGGCGGCTACTTCTTTCGGGCGTTTGCCGACCGGCCATTCGACACCCACGACCTCGGCTTTCCCAGCAGCCACGTGATGGTGGCGTTTGCCGGCGCCGCGGTGCTGGCGCGGCTCTTTCCGCGCGCCGCTCCGGTGGCCTACCTCCTGGCCGCCGGGTGCGGCCTCAGCCGAGTCCTCGCTCAAGCTCATTTCGCCAGTGACGTGGTGGCCGGCGGCATCGCGGGGTGGGCGGTCGCGACCATGCTCTGGCGCCGAGTGGATCGTTCGGCCGATACTTCCGACCATGCGACCGCCTGAATCTCCAGCACGCCTGATCCTGTTCGCCGCCTTGGCCGGTGGATGCACGGCCGGCCAGCCGCCGGCCCGGCCTCAGGATCTCCGGGGACCCCTTCTGGTCCACGCGGTGCCGCGCCCCGGCTTCGTGCTCCAGCGGGACGATCGCACCCCATTCGATTTTCGGGCCGAGACCGCCGGGCGGCTCACCTTCCTCTTTTTCGGATACACCAATTGCCCGGACGTGTGCCCGCTCCACCTGGCGAATCTCGCGTTCGCGCTCCGCCAGCTTCCGGCGGACGCGCGCGCCCGGGTGCGCGTGGTATTCGTTACCACCGATCCGGAACGGGATACGCCGGAGCGGCTGCGGAGCTGGCTGGCGCAATTCGACTCGAGTTTCGTGGGGGTGACCGGGTCCGCCGCCGCGATCGGGGTGGCGCTGGGCTCCCTCGGGATGCCGCCGGCCGTTCGTGAAGGCGAGTTGCCGAACGGCGGCGGCTATGGGATGACTCACGGCGCCCAGCTCTGGGCCTTCACCCCCGACGACTCGGCCCACGTCATCTACCCATGGGGGGTGAAGCGGGAAGACCTCGCCTCCGACGTTTCGAAACTGGCGCGAATCTGGCCGGGCCGTTAGCGGAAACGGCCCTCATTATCTTTCCGGCATGACCCACACGACTCGCTTCGCAGGCATTCCGGCACTTGCCGTCGCCTTTCTTCTGGTGACCGGCTTCGTACACAATCACCTGGTGAAGAGCTCGCCCGCCGCGGATGAGAAACTCGCGGCATCGCCGCAGAGCATCCGGCTCTGGTTCAACGAGCGCCCCGAGGTTCCCTTCACCAGCGTCACCATCCTGCGCGCCGACAGCACCAGGCTCGCCACCATCAAGGCGGTGGCCACCGATGACTCCATGGCGGTCTCGGCGCCACTGGCCACACCGCTCGGGGCAGGCTCGTACGTCATCATCTGGCGCACCGCGAGCCGCGACGGCCACGCGATCCGCGGCAGCTTCGGATTCTCCATCGCTCCGTGAACCAGGCGTACACCCTCCTCGACGCGGCCTACGCGGCGGCGCGATGGGGGTGGTACCTCGCGGCATTCCTCGTCCTCGGCGCGGGCAGTTACGCGCCCTTTCTCTTACACGCGCGGACCGGGCTCCACCATACTGACCCGGGGCTCACCCGCGACCTGACCCGCCGCGCCGCCCGTATCGGCATCGGCGCCGCCGGGGCGCTCCTCGCGTTCACCCTGCTCCGCCTCTTTCTGCAGGCCCGCACCCTGCTTGACCCCGACGAAGCGCTTTCCTCGGAGTTTCTCCGGGCGGTGCTCGGAAGCGACTGGGGTCACGGGTGGCTGCGCCAGGGCGCAATGGGCCTCCTCACGCTCCTCGCGTTCGGCGCCGCCGTTCGCGGCTCCCGCCTGGGCTGGATGGTCGCGAGTGCGGCAGGCGGCGGGCTCGGTCTCACCGCCGGCATGACCGGCCATGCCGCGACCGAGAGGGCCGCCACGCTCGGCATGCTGCTCGACGCCGC
>JBGPVQ010000362.1:0-3392 GCA_041491785.1 Gemmatimonadota bacterium
AGGACACCTTCCTCGCGGGCGCGTGGGCCCAGGCGCGCACCCTCCGCATCGCCGACGGCCCCGACGAGGTGCATCGCGAAACCATCGCGAAGCTGGAGCTGGAGAAGTACCGGGAATGAAGTACCTAGCGGGCTCGCCCGAATGACCACGAACGACCCGGCGGGCGCCGTCCGCCCCGGAGAGGAACTCGATTCGGCGCGCCTGGCCGGGTGGCTTCGCGAGCGGCTCCCGGCGCGGGAGGGCAAGATCGAGGTCGCCCAGTTTCCCCATGGGCACTCCAATCTCACCTACCTCGTGCTCCTGGGAAGTGAGGAATACGTTCTTCGGCGCCCGCCCTTCGGCAACGCCGTCAAGACGGCACACGACATGGGGCGCGAGTTTCGGGTTCTCTCCGCGCTGGCCCCGGTTTTCCCTCCGGCACCCGCACCGATCCTTTTCTGCGACGATCCGGCGGTGCTCGGCGCGCCCTTCTACCTGATGGAGCGGCGGCGCGGCGTCGTGCTGCGCCGCGAATTGCCCGCCGGCCTGAGCATCCCTCCCTCGCTTGCCGAGCGGATCTGCGCGGCGCTGGTGGAGACACTGGTGCGGCTCCACGCAGCGGACTACCGGGCCGTCGGACTCGAGGCGATTGCGCGGCCGGAGGGCTACGTGGCGCGCCAGGTGCGAGGGTGGAGCGAACGCTACGGTGCCGCCGCCACCGACCCAGTGCCCGAAATGGACGCGGTGGCCCGCTGGCTCGCGGAGCGCGCGCCGGCGGAGCAAGGTGCGGCGGTGATCCACAACGACTTCAAGTTCGACAATCTTCTGCTCGACCGGAACGACCCCGGCCGGGTGGTCGCCCTGCTCGACTGGGAGATGGCGACGGTGGGCTGCCCGCTCATGGACCTCGGTTCGACGCTGGCGTACTGGATCGAGGCCGGCGATCCGCCCGAGCTCCGGGCCGCGGCGATGGGGCCGACCGCTCTCCCGGGGATGTGGTCACGGGTGCGGATCGCCGACGACTACGCGGCGCGCTCCGGCCGTCCGATTGAGGGCATTTCCTATCATTACACCTTCGGCCTCTTCAAGGTGGCGGTCATCGTGCAGCAGATCTACGCCCGTTACCTGCGCGGCCTGACCCGCGACGCCCGCTTCGCCGGCATGAATCGGGTGGTCGCCGTGCTGGCGCGGCAAGCGGCCCGCGCGGCCGAGCGGGGCACCCTTCACCCCGGCATACCATGAGGCGCCCATGACTCCCTCGCTCTCCGTGGCCGGCAAGGTTGCCGTGGTCACCGGCGGCGGCCGCGGTATCGGTAAGGCGATCGCCCGCCGGCTGGCCGAGTCCGGTGCGCATGTCGCCATTGCCAGCCGGAAGCTCGACGTGCTGGAGCGCACCGCCGCCGAATTCAGTGCGCTCCCCGGGCGGGTGCTTCCGATCGCCTGCCATGTGGGCAAGCGGGAGGACCTCGAGCGCGCAGTGCGCCAGGCCGAACGCGAGCTGGGCCCGATCGACATCCTGGTCAACAACAGCGCCACCAACGTGCAGAACGGGCCGGCGCTCGAGGCCACCGACGAACAGCTGGCCAAGATGGTCGAGATCAATCTGCTCTCGGCGTTTCGCCTGGTAAACCTGGTGGCGCCGGCGATGATCGCGCGGGGCCACGGCGGCTCGATCGTGAACGTCGCGTCGATCTCGGGACTCACCCCTCAGCCCGGAGCGCTGCTCTACAGCATGACCAAAGCGGCGCTCATCATGCTGACCCGCTCCTGGGCGCGCGAGCTCGGCCCCCACCGGATCCGGGTCAACGCCCTGGCTCCCGGCCTCATCCAGACCGATTTCAGCGAGTATCTCTGGAGCGATGCGGCGCGCCGGAAGGAATTCGCCGGTAGCCAGGTGCTTCCGGATCTCGGCCAGCCCACCGAGGCGGCCGCGGCGGCGTTCTTCCTGGCGAGCGACGAGGCGTCGTTCGTGACCGGGCAGGTGCTGGTGGTGGACGGCGGAGCCCTCGCGTGACCGTGCCGGTCCCCCCGGAGCCGCCGCCGCCCACCGTCTGGGCGGCGGTGAAGGAGGCCGTCCGAGGGGCGCACCGGCACGACTACACCGCGGGGCCGATCGGCCGCGCCCTGCTCCTGCTGGCGGTGCCGATGGTGCTCGAAGTGGCACTGGAATCGGTGTTCGCCGTGGTCAACGTGTTCTGGGTCGGACGGCTGGGCGCCAACGCGATCGCCACGGTGGGCCTCACCGAAGCGATGTTCAGCACTATCTACGCGCTGGGCATGGGGCTCGGCATCGGCGCCACCGCGATGGTGGCGCGGCGGATCGGCGAGAAGAACCCCGACGGCGCGGCCCGCGCCGCGGTCCAGGCGATCGCCCTCGGCGTCATGGTGGCGATCCCGATCGCGGTGCTGGGAGGAGTCTTCGCCCCCGATCTGCTCCGCCTCATGGGAGCGGCACCCGAGGTGGTGAGCACCGGCTCCGGGTTCACCCGAGTGATGTTCTCGGGAAATTTCGTGATCCTCCTCCTCTTCCTCATCAACGCCATCTTCCGCGGCGCGGGCGACGCCGCCATCGCGATGCGCTCGCTCTGGTTCGCGAACATCTGCAACTTGATTCTCGATCCGCTGCTGATCTTCGGAGTCGGTCCGTTCCCGCGGCTGGGTGTCATGGGCGCCGCGTTCGCCACCACCATCGGGCGGGGCATGGGCGTCCTCTATCAGTTCTACCGGCTTTCGGGCCGGGACAACCGCTTCGTCATCCGGCGGCCCCACCTCCGCCTCGAGCCGCCGATCCTGGGCCGGCTGGTTCGGCTTTCCGGCACCGGGATCTTTCAGATCCTCATCAGCACGACCAGCTGGGTCGGTCTGGTGCGGGTCATTTCTTCCTTCGGAAGCCAGGCGCTGGCCGGCTACACGGTGGGCATGCGGATCATCCTCTTCGCGCTACTGCCGTCGTGGGGGATGTCCAACGCCGCGGCCACCATGGTGGGGCAGGCACTCGGCGCCAAGAAGCCGGACCGCGCCGAGGAATCGGTCTGGCGGGCCGGCTTCTACAACCTGTGCTTCCTGGGCCTGGTGGGCCTCGGGTTCGTGGTGCTGGCCCCCACGCTGATCGGTTTCTTCACCACCGACCCGGTGGTGGCGCGCAACGGCGTGGATTGCCTCCGGATCGTGAGCGCCGGCTTTCTCTTCTACGCGTACGGGATGGTGCTCACCAGCTCCTTCAACGGGGCCGGAGATACCTGGACACCCACGATCATCAACCTCTTCTGCTTCTGGCTCTGGGAAATTCCCCTGGCCTGGTTTCTCGCCAAGCGGATGGGGATGGGGCCGCGGGGCGTGTTCGTGGCCATCACCGCCGCCTTTTCGACCCTGGCGGTTGTCAGCGCCCTGATCTTCCGGCGGGGGCGCTGGAA
>JBGPVQ010000363.1:0-3383 GCA_041491785.1 Gemmatimonadota bacterium
GCCGATCCCGCGAAGCGGCGGGGTCCGGCCCCCCGCGGCTCAGCGCCGCGCCACCGGGCTCAATGAGAACTACGCCCGGGAGCTGATGGAGCTCCACAGCCTCGGCGTCGACGGCGGCTACACCCAGAAAGACGTCACCGAAGTGGCCCGCATCCTCACCGGGTGGAGCATCGAGCGACCGGTGCAGGGCGGCGGCTTCGTGTTCAACGACTGGGCCCACGACCGCGGCAGCAAGACGGTGCTCGGGGTGGAGTTCGGCGCCGGCCATGGACAGGACGAAGGGATGAAGCTGCTGAAGATGCTGGCGGAACATCCCAGCACGATGCACTTCGTGAGCGGAAAGTTGTGCGCCCGCTTCGTCAACGACACCCCGCCCGACGGCTGCATCGACGACGCCGTCATGGCGTGGAAGCGGAGCGGCGGCGATGTGCGCGAGGTGCTGCGCGCCATCTTCCACTCGCCCGATTTCTGGGCCCCCGAGAACCGCGCCAGCAAGGTCAAGACGCCACTGGAGTTCGTGGTCAGCGCGGTGCGCGCGGTGGGCGGCGTGCCCGACAGCACACCGCGGCTGGCCGGCGCCGTGGCGCGGCTGGGTCAGCCGCTCTACCAGCACGTGGCGCCCAACGGATACGGCGAGCACCAGGAGGACTGGGTCAACAGCGGGGCCCTCCTCAACCGGATGAATTTCGCTGTGCAGCTCGCCGCCAACCGACTGCCGGGCGTGCAGGTAAATCTCGATCTGGTACTGCCGCTCGCGTCGGAGCGGGAGGCGCTGGTGTCCGCGGTGGATCGGCTGATCCTGGGCGGGCGGATGTCTGCGCAAACCCGCAAGGTGATCCTCGACCAGCTCGCCGAGGTCAACGATCCGGTCCAGGCGCGGGCGCTGGCGGTGGGGCTCGCCGTCGGCGGGCCGGAATTCCAGCGCCAATGACCATTTCACGACGGGTATTCGTGCGCGGCGGGGCCTTGGGCCTGGTGAGCTTCGGGCTCGATCCGCTCTTCCTCGGCCGGGCCGCCTACGCCGTGGGCGCCGCCGGGCGATCGGCCCTCGGAGCCGGGAGCCGCCGCACCCTGGTCTGCCTGTTCCAACGCGGCGCCGTGGACGGCCTGAGCATGATCGTGCCCCACGGCGAGGAGCAGTACTATCGCGAGCGGCCCCGGATCGCGATCCCGAAGAACGCGGTAGTGGATCTCGATGGGCACTTCGGCCTGCACCCTCAGCTCGCGCCCCTCAAGCCGTTCTGGGACGCGGGCACCCTGGCGGCGGTGCCGGCGGTCGGCTCTCCAGATACCACCCGAAGCCATTTCGACGCTCAGGACTACATGGAGTCGGGAACCCCCGGCGTCAAATCCACCGCGGACGGCTGGGCCAATCGTTACTGCCAGCACGCTCACGACCGGGAGCACGCCGACACCCCGTTCCGCGCGGTGGCGTTCGGGCCCCAGCTCCCCCGGATTCTCGCCGGATCGGCGCCGTCGCTGGCCATCGACGACCTGCGGGCCTTCGGCGTGCGCGCCCGGCCCGACGCCGCGGACAAGCTCACCCGCGCCTTCGAGGCGCTCTATCAGGGCTCGGCCACCGGGCTCCTCGCCACCTCGGCGGAGGAAAGCTTCGAGGCCATCCGGATGCTCAAAACCGCCAATCCGTCGGCGCTCGCCGCCGAGCACGGGGCGGAATATCCGCGGGGCCGGCTGGGCCAGAGCCTGCAGCAGATCGCCCAGCTGATCAAGTCCGACCTGGGGCTCGAGATCGCCTTCGCCGACATGAGCGGCTGGGACACCCACGTCAACCAGGGCAGCGACCAGGGCCAGCTGGCGCTGCGCCTGGCCGAGCTCGGCGCATCGCTCGCCGCCTTCGCCACCGACTTGGGTGAGCGGATGCGCGACGTGTGCGTCCTCACGATGTCGGAGTTCGGGCGCACCGTCCGGGAGAATGGCACCGGCGGCACCGACCACGGCCACGGGACCGCCATGCTGGTGCTGGGCGGCACCGTCAACGGCAAGCGCATCGCGGGCCGCTGGCCGGGCCTCGATATCGAGGCCCGCTACGAGGGCCGCGATGTGGCGGTCACCACCGACTTCCGCGATCTCTTTGGCGAAATCCTCACCCGGCACCTCGGCGCCCGCGACCTCAGTGCGGTGTTCCCGGGGTACTCATCCACAGCCGATCGCTTCCCCGGTGTGATCAGGACGTAGAACGGGGGGCGTCTCCGCCCCCCGTTGTTCATTCGGCATTACCCCGGGGGCGTATCCGCCCCCGGTTCCCCATCGATCACGGGTTGAAGTTGGCGTTGTTGTCGGTTTCGGTCACCGGCAGCGGCATGCAGGTCTGGCTTCCGATCGGAGCGAACCCCGCCTTGAAGTACGTCGCCCCAGAAACCGGCACGAACTTGACCGCGGCGCCGTTCCGGCGCAGATCGCCGAGCCGCTTGTCCTCGAGGAAGAACTCGAGGCCGCGCTGGGTTTCGAACTCGGCCAGCACGCTGGCATCGTCCGTGGCCCCGGCATAGGCCGCCTGGGCGTTGGCTGCCCGGCGCGCCTGAATGAGCGCCAACTCCGCCGCGTTCCCCTGCGCCTCGGCGGCGATATAGTCGGCCTCGAGCCGAGATGCGAGCCGGATCGGGGTCGCGAACGCCGGGTACTTGTCCTGAATGATGTAGGGCAGCCCGCGGTCGATCGGATAGTTCGAATCCTGCGGGAGCAGGTTCGACGGCGCCAACCGCTGCGGGACTCGGGGGTCAACCACCCGCCAGGCCGGGGAGACCGCGATGGAGCCCCGGTCGGCGGTGAACTGCCACATCCGGTTTCCCACCCGCGTCCGATTCGACAGGTCGTCGAAGTAGGCCAGGGTGTAGATGAATCCCGCCGGCACCGCGTTCGCATCGGTCAGCGCCGTTGCCTTGTTGCCCCCCTGCAGCCGGGCCCGAGCCCGACCCACCAGCGCGGCGTTCGCCATCGCCTTGGAATCGGTGGTGTTGGCCGCGTTTCCGATGTCGATCGACGCGGTGAAGTGGGCGATGGCGGAATCGAGCATGGCGGCGGTAGTGAGTGGCGGACCACCGCGGATGGTGCCCTGGCAGAAATTCTCCGCCATGAGGAGGAACGACCAGGCCAGCGCAAATTGCGCCTTCTGGTTGTTCACGTTCGATGCCGGAGTCGGCAGCGCGATGTTGAGCACCAGATAGGTGGACGAGGCCGCCTGGGAGAGCGGGAACCAGACGTCCGTGCTCAAGCTGCCGTTGGTGGGGTCCACCGCCCGGCGGCCGAACTCGTTGCGGGTGGGAAAGGTTTCCGCCACATCCGCTTCGCCGACCATCCAGGAGGAGTACATGATGAGCCACCCGTAGGCCGCGGCGAAATTCTGGATCGCCGAGTTGGCCAGC
>JBGPVQ010000364.1:0-3364 GCA_041491785.1 Gemmatimonadota bacterium
GCCCCTTCGGCGGCCTGCGCAGCCAAATGCAGTAAGTCCAAGGAAGAACTCATCTTGCGAGCCATGGGAGAGGTGGCTACCTTGCCCGGATGGACCGGATCTTTTCGGGGATTCAGCCGACCGGCGAGCTCCATATCGGCAATTGGCTCGGCGCCGTCCGCAATTGGGTCTCCCTGCAGGACCGGTTCGATTGCATCTATTGTGTGGTGGACCTGCACGCCGTCACCATTCCCTACGACGTCCCGACGCTCGCGGCCCGGACGCGCGAGATGGCGATCGGCCTCCTCGCCGCCGGCATCGATCCGGAACGGGCGATGCTCTTCGTCCAGTCGGCGGTGGCCGAGCACGCCGAACTCAACTGGCTATTCTCCACCGTGGCGCCGCTGGGCGATCTGGAGCGGATGACCCAGTTTAAAGATAAGACCGAGAAATTGGAGAGCATTCCGGCCGGCCTGCTCTGCTACCCGATCCTACAGTCGGCCGACATCCTGCTCTACCATGCGAACAAGGTGCCGGTGGGCGAGGATCAAGTCCAGCACCTCGAGTTCACCCGGGAAATCGCCCGGCGATGGAATTCGGCCTACGCCCCGGATGCCCCCTACTTTCCGGAGCCCCAGGCGCTGTTGACGACGGCCAAGCGGATCAAGGGGGTCGACGGCCAGGCCAAGATGTCGAAGAGCCTGGGCAACACGATCGGACTGCTCGAGAGCCCCGACGAAATCTGGCAGAAGCTCCGCCCCGCGGCGACCGATCCGGCGCGAGTGACCCGGAAGGACCCGGGCAATCCCGAGCTGTGCAACCTGTTTACGCTGCACCAGCATTTTTCTTCGGCGGAAACGATCGCCGAGGTTGACGTGAAATGCCGGACGGCGGGTTGGGGCTGTCTCGACTGCAAGCGCCGGCTCGCCGACGCCATGATCGAAACCCTGGCGCCGATCCGGGCCCGGGCCACAGAGCTCAAGCAGGATCCGGCCGGGGTCGACGCGGTACTGGAGCGGGGGGCCGCGCGGGCCCGCGCCATCGCGGAGACGACCTTGAGAGAAACCAAACGCAGAATGGGCTTCTTCGGAGCGGTCTGATGGCCAGCGCACCGATCGAACGAATCATCAAGGCGGCGGTCGAACGGGGAGCATCCGACCTCCATATCAAGGCGGGCGACCTGTTCCGGGCTCGGATCGACGGCAAGCTGGTGCCGCTCACCAAGCAGCGGCTGACGCCGGAGCAGACTCGGGCGATCGCCTTGAAGCTCATGACCACCGACGAGGACCGGGCCCGTCTCGACACCCTCAAGGACTACGATTGCTCCTGGGGCATGCCGGGGGTGGGGCGGTTCCGGGTAAACATCCTCCGGCAACGCTCGTCGTTCATGATCGTCATGCGGGTGATCCCTTTCGCGGTTCCCACACTGGAGCAGCTGGGCCTTCCGGGAATCCTGGCGCAACTTACCGAGCACCGGGCGGGCCTGATCCTGGTCACCGGCGTCACTGGGAGCGGCAAGACGTCGACCATCGCGGCGATGCTGCACTCGATGAACCAAACGCAGCAACGGCACGTGGTCACCATCGAGAATCCCATCGAATTCCTGCACCGCGATCTCTCCTGCTCGATGACCCAGCGCGAGGTCGGGGTGGACACCGAGTCGGTGGCGATCGGACTCCGGGCCGCCCTCCGTCAGGATCCCGACGTCATCGTGGTGGGCGACGTGCGGGACCAGGACACCCTCGACACGGCCATCAAGGCCGCCGAAACCGGGCACCTGGTGCTGAGCGCCATTCCCACTCCCGACGTCATGACCACCATCGCGCAGGTGCTGGCCATGCTGCCGCGCGAGGAGCGGGAAATCGGCAGAGTCCGTTTCTCGGAGGCGCTGCTGGCAATCATCTCGCAGCAGCTCTTGCCCCGCGCCGACGGTAGCGGCCGGGTGGTGGCGGTGGAAATCCTTATCAGCAATCCAGCCATTCGCGACTGCCTCAAGGACCCGGCGCGCATGGGCGAGCTCCGCAATCTGATGGCCGAGGGGGCCGCCAGGGGCGGGATGCAGACCTTCCAGCAAAACGTCGAGGAGCTGGCCCTGGCCGGGACGATTTCCTCGGAAACCGCCAAGGCGATGGGCGGGGTGGTCGAGCGGAAGGCGCGGAGTCGAAGGGGGTCCAGCGAGTAGTGTTTGGTCCCGATCTGTCCTGCCTCGTCGTCGTGGGAGCGCAATGGGGCGACGAGGGCAAGGGCAAGCTCGTGGATGTGCTCGCGGAGCAGGCCGATGTGGTCGTGCGGTATCAGGGCGGGGCCAATGCCGGCCACACCGTCGTGGTGGGCGATTCCCACTTCGTGCTCCGCCTGATCCCCTCCGGCATCCTCAACCCCCACGCGATCTGCATCCTCGGCAACGGCGTGGTGCTCGACCCCTCGGCGCTGTTCGAAGAGCTGGAGGCGCTCGAAGCCCGCGGCATCGCCACCACGGGCCGGCTCCTGGTATCGGACCGCGCCCACCTGGTGCTCCCCTATCACAAGCTCCTCGACGCCGCCGGCGAGCGGCAACAGAACCTCGGCACCACAGGCCGGGGGATCGGGCCGACCTACGAGGACAAGTACGGCCGCCGTGGATTCCGGGTGGCCGATCTACGCGATCTCGCCGAGGCGTGCCGGCTGCTACGCGACCGACTCGACCGCGCCAACAGCCTCCTCGAGCTGGCGGGCATGCCGGAGCGCGCCTCCTACGCCGAGCACGCCGCCCTGTTCGAGGCCATGGCACCTCGGCTCCTCCCGCTGATGGCCGATGCCGGGGCGGTGATCCATCGCCTGCTCAAGAACGGCAAGCGGGTTCTTCTCGAGGGCGCCCAGGGCGCGCTGCTCGACGTCGACCACGGCACCTACCCCTTCGTGACCTCGTCCAACACCACCGCGGGAGGAGCCAGCGTGGGGGCCGGTATCGGCCCTACGATGATCGATGGGGTCCTGGGTGTGGTGAAGGCGTACACCACACGAGTGGGGAACGGTCCGCTTCCGACGCTCGCCGACCCCGCGGCGGAGGAACGCCTCCGCGAGGTGGGCGAGGAGTACGGGGCCGTGACCGGCCGCCCGCGGCGCTGCGGCTGGTTCGACGCCACCGTCCTTCGTTACGCCGCGAGGGTGAACGGCCTCACCGCGCTGGCCGTGACCAAGCTTGACGTGCTCGACGGATTCGACCGGATCCCGGTCGGCACCGCCTACGAGCTCGATGGAGGGCGCTGTGAGGAAGTGCCGGCGCAGGTGGCGGTACTGGAGCGGGTGCGGCCGGTCTTCGAAATGCTGCCGGGGTGGCGGGCCTCAACGAAGGAGGCCCGGACCCTCCGCGATCTTCCGCGGGAAGCCCGGGCCTACCTCAACC
>JBGPVQ010000365.1:0-3362 GCA_041491785.1 Gemmatimonadota bacterium
CATTGACGACTTCACCGAAATCCAATCGGAAGTGGACTGGAGCGTCGGGAGCGGCCCGCCCCCCGCTCTTCCGGCCCGGGCGGTGCTGGGCGCACGGATGGAGATCGGGGGACGCGTGGTCGGCTACCTGCTTCTGGGCAGTGTCGCCGGGGATGCCTATCGGCCGGAGGATGAGGAGACCGTCGCGCTCGCAGCACTCCTGGTGGCCCCGCGGGCGCTGGGGTTCCGCCTCTCGGCGGAGGCGGAGGGGCTCCGGGCGCGGGACGAAGTGGTGGAGTCACCGGCGCTCGCGCTGGTGCGGGCCGCCGAGGGCCTCGCCACCACCGGCCATCTGGGTGAGGCGCTTTCCCGCTTTACCGCCGAGCTGGCCGAGAGCCTGCCCCACGACGGAATCCGCCTTCACCTTCGCTGGGGCGAGGACGAGGTAATCGAGGTGGATCCGGAGGCGCCGCGTCCGTTCGCGGATATTCCGGCCATGCCGGTGGACGGATTCGAGGGCGCTCCGGTGCTCCGGGACGAACGGCAATGGATGATCCTGGCGGTCGACGGTGGAGAGGAGGTCGTCGTACCCCTCAGGGTAGCGGGACGCACCATCGGCACCCTCGGGGTCCGCGGGAAATTCTTCGCGACCCCGCGGGCTGCAGCCACCATCGTGGAGCAGTTCGCCAACGTGCTCGCGCCCCACCTGGAGCTACTCCGGCGGGGCGCGGCGGTGAGTGGGCCGGGAGCGCGGGTCAGAACTCCATAGATACTCTCATGACGAAATTCCTCCCCATCCCCGGATTGAGCGCGTTGGTCTTGATTCGGCTCAAGTAATCTGCGTAGGCCTTGTTGAACGCGTTCCGGAGCATCAGATCGAACCGAAACGCTGAGCCGCCGGCGAGCACGCCAAAGCCGCCGCCAATGTTCGCCAGTGTGTAGGCCTTCGACTGGTACCCCGCCCCATCGAACGCCTCGGCGTAGAACTGGGCCTCGGCGGGATCCTGCCGAGTCTGCTTCGCGTTGGTCTCTCCCCCGAAGCTCAGGTACGGATCGAGGAAGGAGCCCCGGGTGGTGCCCTCCAGCCGCACGCTGTAGGTGGCCCGCAACGGAGGCATCAAGGGGAGCGGCTGGGAGGTACTGGTGTTCTGGCCTCGGGTGTAATCGGCGCTTCCCTGAAAGTGTATCGCTCGAATCGGATGGTACTGCAAAGCCGCCTCGAACCCGGTCAAGCGGGCATTCCCCTGCGTGACGTCATAGATCTGGAAGCCGGACGCCGGATCGGTCGTGCCGGTGGGCACCGAGTAGATGAAATTCTGAATGAAGTTGGCGAATCCGCCGACCTCGAGCAGAACGTTCGAGCTCTGCACTCTGACTGCCAGGTCGCTGTTGACCGAGGTCTCGTTCTTGAGGTTGGGATTGCCGCGCTCGAAAGCGACGGTGCCCTCGTGCACGCCGTTTGAGAAGAGGTCGAAGCTGGACGGAGCGCGATAACCGCGTCCGACGTTGAGCACCAGCGCCACCGGCTCGGTAATGTGGAAAAGCAGCCCGAGATTGCCGGTGAGCGAATTGTAGTTTCGGCTTTGGGCGGTGTTTCCCAGGTCGTTATCCGCCTGGACGTCGAGGTGCCGTTGGTCGACCCGGGCGCCGAAGGTAAGGCCCAGCCGGCCGGCCTCCAGTTGCTCGAACGCGAACGCACCGACGCTGTAGGCGGCGCTGTTGGGGATGAGGGTTTCCACGCCGAACTTGTCGAAGCTGTTTCGGAGACCGGAAACGCCCACGATCCCGGTCAGCTTCCCGATCGGGGCATGGTGGATGTGGACCCCACCGGTCAGGGTCTTGGAAAGCAGACCAAGGCCCACTTCGGTCGTCACCGGATCCTCGAACTCCCTTCGGCGGCTCCGCTCGTAGCCCAGATTCGCCTCGAGCCGCGATTGGCCGAGGGGCAAGGTCAGATCGACCCGTCCCCGGCTGGTCTGGATCCGCTGGGTGGGCTCGGCGGCCGGGTCGTCGTCGGTGAGCGAGATCTTCTCGTTCCGCTGGGAGAACGTACCGGTCAACGACCCCCAGCTTCCGCGATACCCCACCGTTCCCGATCCCGAAATGGCCTTGTTGGCGCTGTTCCAGAGAGTGTAGTCCGGGGTCTTCAGGTCCTTGCTGCTCCGGCCGCTCACGGTACCCCGGAAACCGAAGCCGCCACTGGCCCCCTCGAGGAGCAGGGATCCATCAGGCTCCCGGTTGTTGGTGCCGAACGATCCGGTCAGAGTTCCATGAACCGGGCTGGTCCCGCCGTTCGCCGTCGGGAGGTCGCGTGGCACCACGTTGATGACGCCGCCGAGGGCGTCGGAACCGTACAGCACGCTCGCCGGGCCCTTGATGACCTCGATCCGCTCCGCAGTGGCGGTCTCGATGTTGGGCGAATGCTCGTCGCCCCACTGCTGAGTTTCGAGGCGCTGTCCGTTGTCCAGAACCAGCACCCGGTTGGAGGTGAGGCCGCGGATGACCGGCTTCCCGATACCGACACCGGTGCTCAGGCTGTGCACCCCCGGGATGCTCTGCAGCGTTTCTCCCAGCGATGCGGCTTGGGCGGTCCGCAACTCGGTGCCGGCCATCACGGCGGTGGGTTGCGGGGAGGTCAGGACCGAGGTGGCGATGGGTGTGGCGGTTACCTGAATGGCCGGCAGCTCGATGAGACTCCGCCGGAGTGTTACGTCGAGCGACAAGTCCTTCCCAGCGAGGCTCACCCGGCGCACCACTGGAGCGTAGCCGACGAAGCTGAACGAGATGCCGTACGTCCCGTCGGGAAGGCTTGCGATGGTGTAACGGCCGCCGGCGTCGGTCACCGCCGAGCGGCCGGCCTCGAGTACGACCACGCGGACGTTTGCGAGCGTCGCTCCGGCCGAGTCGGCCACCCGACCCGTGATGGTGTGGCTGGTCGGTGGGGCCGCCTCGGCCCCCCCCGCGAGCGTAACGAGCGTGAGCAGCGAAAGAGAAACCATAGGTTCAACTTCCTCCCGTGAAGGGCCGCCGGCCGTGAGGCACGGCGCCCCGTCGGTTCATGACGGCGCGTCGGAGCGCGTCCGAAGACGCGCGGAGTCAATTGGCGTCAGGCCGAAACGGGAGGAGCGCGGGAACGGGGGAGGAGGGTGGGATGACACGGATGGAACGCGGAAACCGCGATGATTGGCGCAGCGGCGAACGGCTCGGGGAGCCGGATGACTCCCCCGAAGTCGGCCGGGGTCCGGGCTGGCGAGGAGGTAAGCCACGCCCGGCAGGTGTCGTCGTGGTCCTGCCCACCCCGCCGCTCGAAGTGGATGCTGTGGCCGTGCCCCGGACCGTTGCGATGGGCGTGCTCCCACGCTTCGGTCAGGGTAAGACCTGGA
>JBGPVQ010000366.1:0-3340 GCA_041491785.1 Gemmatimonadota bacterium
CAGGTGGGGCAGTCAGTGGTCATCGAGGCGTAGAGGGACGCCCGAACCCGCTGGCGGGTCATCTCCACCAGCCCAAGGTCGGAGACGGCCAGGGCCTTGGTGCGGGCCCGATCGCGGCCGAGGTGGATCCGGAGCTCCTGCAGGACGCGGTCGCGATTCCCTTTCGTTTCCATATCAATGAAATCGCAGACGATGATCCCGCCGAGGTCGCGAAGCCGGAGTTGGCGGGCAATTTCCCGTGCGGCTTCGAGGTTGGTCCGCAGAATCGTCTTCTCGGGGTCCTTCTTGCCGGTGTACCGTCCGGTGTTCACGTCGATCGAGACCAGCGCTTCGGTGGGCTGAATGACCAACGACCCGCCGGTCGGTAGATCCACGCGTGCGCGGAACAGCGACTTGATTTCCGTCTCGATGTCGTACTTGTCAAACAGGGGGAACGCGTCGGTGTAGAGATGCACCCGGCTCATCAGCTCCGGGTCGACGCCCTCCAGGTACTGTTCCACTTCGTGGTGAATTTCCTTGGAATCGACGTGGAGCGCGTCCACTTTGTCGCTGAACACGTCCCGGATGAGGCCCCGGGTGAGCGATGCCTCCCGCTGGAGCAGTGCCGGCGCCTTCTTTACGTAGAGCTGCTTCCGCTTGATCTTGCGCCACTGGTTCAGCAGCGCGTCGATCTCCCGCTTGAAGTGCTCCTCGGTCACCCCCTCGGCTACCGTGCGGACGATCATCCCGCCGGAATCCTCCGGCAGGAGGCGGGTAACGATTTCGCGGAGCTTGGCCCGCTGCTCCCGGCTCTCGATCTTGCGGCTGACCCCCACGCGGGACGCGTAGGGCATGTACACCAGGAATCGACCGGGAAGCGAGATCTGCGCGGTAACCCGACTGCCTTTGGTGCTGATCGGTTCCTTGGTAACCTGGACCGGGAGGGTCTGACCTTTCTTTAGAATTTCCGCGATGTCGGGAATCTGGCGGCGGGACGAGACCTCTCGTTGCCGCACCTCGTGCTTCTCGCCGTTCCCGTTGCCCCCGCGCTCCTTCCGTGCGTCGCCGGCCTCGGAGGACCGGGCGGCCACCTCGGCTTCCGCGGCGGCGGCATCTTCCGGGTGATCGTCGCCCTCGTCCTCGTCCGGCTCTTCATCTTCGTCGGGTTCGAGCAGATCGGAGGCGTGCAGGAACGCGCTCTTTTCGTGGCCGATGTCCACGAACGCGGCCTGGATGCCGGGAAGGACCGCTTCGACGCGGCCCAGGTAGATGTCGCCGACCATCCGCCGATGGTCGGCGCGGTCAACCAGCAGCTCGACGAGCCGGTCGTCCTCGAGGATGGCCACTCGCGTCTCGCGCGGGCCACCGTTGATAAGAATCTCGCGCTTCACGCCACCGTTCCCTGACCGAACTGGCGCTGTCGAGGATTCCGTTCGGGAATCGCCAGCGCCACCCAGTCCTCGTGAGGGGGTCGGGCCGTCCGGAGCGCGTCAAATCAACCGGGCGCCGCCTGGGGCGCCCAGTCATCGAAGGTGAACGCCGCGAACGATCACCGGTCCGCCGGGCCGCTCGGGCAGGTGCCGGCGCGGTAAGGCCGGTTCCTGCCGGAAACGTCGGGCGGCCGCCGATGGGTCCGGGCGGTCCGAGGAGTGGAAAGGCCTTCGAGGCGAACACGATCCGGGAACAGCCCAGCAACACTGTAAACAAGGCTGCGGCCACGCGGCGGGGGCTCTGCGCCCCCTCCGCCTCGCAATTGTCGGCACTAACACGTTGAAGCCGCACGACCTAAGTCTAAGGAGTGTAGCAAGCTGCGGCAACCGGAATAGCCGTCCTCAGCCGTCCACGACCTTTCCCAGAATTTGCCGGGCGATGACCAGCCGCTGGATCTCGCTGGTCCCCTCGCCGATTTCGCACACCTTGGCGTCCCGCATCATCCGCTCGACCGGATACTCCGCGGTGTAGCCATACCCGCCGAAGACCTGGACGGCCTTGGTGGTGGTCCGCATGGCGACCTCCGAGCAAAAGAGTTTCGCCATGGCCGCCTCCTTCTTGTGGGGCTTGCCGGCCTGCTTGAGCCGGGCAGCATGGTAAAGGAGGTGCGCGCCCGCCTCGATCTCGGTGGCCATGTCGGCCAGTTGGAAGGAAATCCCCTGAAAGCTCCCGATATAGCGACCGAACTGTTTGCGAACTCCGGCGTACGCTCGGGCGGCGTCGTACGCCCCTTCGGCGATCCCGAGGGACAGCGCCGCGATTCCGATCCGACCGGCGTCCAGGGTCTTGAGGAAATTGACGAATCCCTCCCCACGCGCCCCCAGCATGTTCTCCTTGGGCACCACGGCGTCCTGGAAATGAAGTTCCCGGGTATCGCTCGCCCGCCACCCCATTTTCTCTTCCTTCCGCCCCGCCGACACCCCGGGAGTCTTGGGAAGCTCCTCCGCGTGCCCGACGCCGAGCTTCCGGCACGCCGCGAGGTCCACCGTGTCTTTCGTCACGATGAAACTGGTAATGCCGCGGTGGCCGGGACCCGGGTCGGTTCGCGCGGTGACCGAAAAAATCTCACCCACTCCGGCGTGGGTGATGAGGCTCTTCGACCCGTTGAGGACGAAGTGGTCTCCCTTTTCCACAGCCGTAGTTGCGGTTCCCCCCGCGTCGCTGCCGGCACCCGGCTCGGTGAGGCCGAAGCCTCCCATCACCCGCCCAGAGGCGAGCAGCGGAACGTAGGCTCGCCGCTGGGCCTCGGTACCGAACTCGTAGATTGGGGAGGTGCCCAAGTTGGTATGGGCGCTGATCGTCAGGGCATGCGACGCGTCCACTTTCGCCATTTCGTGGATCGCGATGTAGTAGGAGAGTTGATCCATCCCGGCCCCGCCGAATTCCTCCGGCCACGGCACCCCCAGGAGGCCGAGCTCACCCATGCGCTTGATATTCTCCCATGGAAACCTGCATTCGCGGTCGAGCTCGCGGGCCACCGGGGCCACGTGTTCCCGGGCAAACTCGCGAACCATCTCGCGAACCTGAACGTGTTGCTCCGAGAAATAGAGGGATTCATCCATAGCCGGAAATATAGTCTCCGGATGGACCCCGGCGGCCGGGCGAGCCGTATACCTTTCCAGGTGTCCCGGTATCCGGCCGACCACCTCAGGAAGCTCCCCATGCGTTTCGTGTCGATCGCAGTCTGCGCACTGGTACTTGCACCCGCGCCCGCCCGGGCGCAGGACGCCCGGGTCTTCTACCTCCATGCCTTGCGGGACACGCTCTTTGCCGAGCGGTTCCGACGGACCACCGGGCGGGTGGAGGGCGAGCTGGTGGGGAGGGCACCCAATCAGCGGTGGACCTACGCCGCCACCTTGCGCGCCGACGG
>JBGPVQ010000367.1:0-3335 GCA_041491785.1 Gemmatimonadota bacterium
GTCCGTCGCGCCGGACGCTCCCTTCGAGCACCGCGCCGACGGTCAGCCGCTGTCCAATCTCCTTCAGGTCTTCGCTCTTGGCCCTCGCCGCGAAGGAGGACGTCCGGGAGGCCACCCGGAGCCCACCGAGCCGCCCGAGCGCACTGATCAGCTCCTCCGACATCCCATCGCTGAAGTAGGTGGTGGCCGAGTCGCCGCCGATGTTGTCGAAGGGAAGCACGGCAATGGACGGTGCGGCGGTGGCGGCGGCCGGGAGCCTGGGTCGGCGAAGCGCCAATCCAATGGCCGCGAGAACCACCAGCAGCGCCGCACCCCCGAGCGCAAGCTCGCGAAGCGGAAGATTGGAGCCACGGCCGGGGCGCACCACGACGGGCCGGAGCAGGGTGACGACTTCGTCCGCGGTCTGGGGACGCTCCGTAGGGTCCTTGGCCAGCAGACGCTCGATCAGGGACGCAAGCGCGGCCGGGCAGTCGGGGCGGGCGCGGGCGAGCGGCGCCGGGGTCGAAGTCATCTGGGCGGAGAGCAACGCCGGAATGCTGACTCCGGAGAACGGCAGATGCCCCGTGAGGGTCTCGTAGCCCACCACGCCGAGGGCATAGAGATCGGCGCGATGGTCCAGCGCCGGATCGCCCATCGCCTGTTCCGGCGCCATGTACGCCGGCGTGCCGATGACCAGGCCGACTCCGGTGGTTTGCAGCCCCGCGCCGGTCTGGGTGGCCATGTGCAGCGCCTTGGCCACGCCGAAATCGGCAACGACGGCATGTCCATCGTGCAGCAGGATGTTTTCCGGCTTGATATCACGGTGGACCACCCCCTGCCGGTGCGCGTAAGCGAGCGCGTCGGCGACCTCACGCAGGAGCCGCGTCACCTCCTCGATCGACAGGGGGTTTCCCCCGGCGATGCGGTCCCGCAGGGACTCGCCCTCGACCAGCGGCATGGTGAAGTAGGGGAGTCCGCCGACATCGCCGGTGGTGAGGAGGGGGACGATGTGGGGATGGCTGCAGCGGGCGCAGAAGGCCATTTCCCGCTCGAAGCGCTCGGCGCTGGTGCCCGCGGCGATTTCGGGCCGGAGCACCTTGACCACCACCCGGCGGCCCAGCCGGTTCTCCATGGCGACGAAGACCTGGGACATCCCGCCGCCGACAAGTTCGCGCTCGACGGTGTAGGCGCCGCCCAGAGTGGCCTGGAGCCGCGCACGGAGATCGGGCGTCATCCTTCGTCCGCGACCCCTCCGGTCCGGGCGACCTGATCGGCCTTCACCTTGCCAGCGTCGAACCGCTTGGCCGCGCCGAGCATTTCCGCGATCACGTCGTCGGGGTCGGCGACGGCGCCGCGCTGGAAGCGGAGCGGGTTGATCCGGGCCAGGACGAACGCCTTGAGATAGGGGCTCTCCAGGCCGCGCTCACGGAGTTTCTTCACCGCCTCCACGACCACACCATCGAGCTCCATCAGGCGGGCCGCCCGGGCCCGCCGGGCGGTTAGGGCGTTGGACAGCTTTGCGGCGCTGAATTTCTCGGTACGCTTGAGTACCGGGTGGTAGGCGCCGCCGGAAAACCGGCCGTTCTGCTGATAGCAGAGCCCGAGGGTAAGCAACGCCGGCTCCTCGAACTCGGTGGCGTATTCCCGCTCGGGGCGGTCGTCGAGGGCGGAAAGCGCTTCGGCCAGCCGAATTACTTCGAGGGCCCGCTCCCGGACATTGTGGGCCTTTTCGGTATTGAGGACCAGGATGCGGCGGGCCACCTCCGGCTCCGGGACCACCAGCGCCACCACCGCGCGCACCCCCAGGGTCCGGAGCGCGGCGAGCCGATGGTTGCCGTTCGGAGTCCAGTACTTTCCGTCTTCGGTCCGAACCGCCACGATCGGATCGACGAACCGGCCGAGTTTCTCCATCGCATCGGACAGCCGGGCGACGTGGGGTTCGGAGAGGTCGCGCTGGTAGGGGGTGGGTTCCACGCGTTCGACCGGCAATGCCGCCATGACCTGCCAGAGGCCGCCGAGCGGTTCCCGGTAGGGACCGATCACCGAACCGCCGTCCGCCTCGATGGCCTCCATGAGGCGCATCACCGGCGTGGGAGGGGCGCCGGCCCCGACCGCGCGAGCGGTCAACCCGCGGGGCTCGACCTCGGCCTTCTTGCGCTTGCGACGGAGCTTCTTGCCGTCGGCCGGATCGCTCATCGCCTCTCGCTTCCCCTCCCCTAGGAGATCGGTCCGCGGGTCGCCGGGCGGGCGGCGAGCGGAGTCGTCCCGGCGTCTTCCTCGACCCGGCGACGATCCTCCAGCACCCGCGGCCATACCGCGTCCTGGAGCCGCTGGAGCTCCGCGCTGAATCCCGGTGCGGACCGCACCGGGTCGAAGACGCCGGACTGCACGATCCGCTGATCCACTCCCACCGGTGAGCGCTCGAACGCTAGACGAAGGTAGCGGAGCGCCTCGGTCGGGTTCCCGATCCAGGCGTAATACGTCGCCAGCTCCTGGGCCGGAATGATGTCGCCGAAGAGCGCTTCGGCGTCGCCCGCGGGAGCCACGACCAGGCGCCGGAGCGAATCCAGCACGGCGCGCGCCTCCTTCTCGCGCCCGGCGGCGCGGAGGCACATCGCCTTGGCGCCCAGGAAAGGCTGCAGGTCCATCGCGGCGCACTCGGCGGCCCGGTGCTGCATGAGGAGCGCGAGCGCCTCGACCTGCCGGGGGCGACGCAGCTCCGGCTCGGTTTCACGGGCTCGCCGGGCCTCGAGGGCGGCGAGATCGTACCGGCGGGCGCCGAGTGCGGCGAGCGCGTAGGTCAGGTGCCGCGCGGAGGACATCGGATCGAGCTCGAGAGCACGGCGGGACTCCACCAGGGACGGCTCCAGCTGGCCCTCGCGAAGGAGCAGGAGCGCGTGCCATCCAGCCACGTCCGCTTCGGCGGGATGCAGCGCGATCGCGCGCTCGAAATCGGTGCGCACCGTTTCGAGCGGCGCGAAGGTCAAGTACTCGATGTAGGCGCGGTAGCCGACCGGCTCTCCGTGCGATGGATCGAGCGCCACGGCCCGCTCGGCCAGTGTCAACGCCCGCGCCGCGGTGGGGTAGCTCGCCATCGTGGTCCGGTATCCGTAGCTCAGCTGGAGCGCGAACGCGGTCGCCAGGCGGCCCACCGCCTCGGCATGGGTCGAGTCGAGGCGCACGGCCGCTTCGAAGTGGCCGATCGCTTCAGAGATCCCAGCGGGTGTCCGGTGTCGCAGCGCGAGTTTGCCGGCCAGGTACTCGGAGTAGGCCCCCTCACGCCGGGCCCTCGCCGAGTGCGCCTCCAGGGGGAGGTGCGCCGTCGGCCCCAGCAGGGCATGGCTGACTCGGGAAAC
>JBGPVQ010000368.1:0-3319 GCA_041491785.1 Gemmatimonadota bacterium
ACCTGGATCGGGCAGCGGGGCCTGCCGCCGAATCCGCAGACCAAGATGATGATGTACATGATGCCGGCGATGATGACGTTCCTGTTCCTGCGGTTCGCCTCAGGGCTCAACCTGTACTATACGGTGATGAACCTGGCGAGCCTGCCGCAGCAGTGGATGCTGTCGCGAGAGCGGCAGCGCCGCAATCTCGCGCCGCCGCCGCCTCCACCGAAGCCTACCGGCGGTAAGCGCTAGGTTACTGGAGGAGGCCCCGGGCGGCCCCCTTCTTACGTCTCCGGTCCCGCCTCTTACCTTCAGACATGCTCTCCGACGTGATCGCCGCCCTCGCCACACCGCCCGGCCGGGCGGCGCTCGCGCTGGTGCGCCTCTCGGGGAAGGGGGCCCTCGAGGTGGCGGGGCGGGTCATCGAGCGGAAAGGAGGGATTGGGGATCTCGTTTCGCGGGTCGCCGCTCGCGCCACCTTCGTCGCGGCGGACGGGAGGCCTTTCGATGAGGGGATGGTTACCGTCTTCCGCGCCCCGCGCAGCTATACCGGAGAAGATGTGGTCGAGTTTGCCTGCCACGGGGGCCTCCTCGCGCCGGCACTGCTCCTGGCCGCGCTCCATGCGGCCGGTGCTCGAGCCGCCGCGCCGGGGGAGTTCACCCGGCGGTCGGTGCTCAACGGCAAGATGGATCTCCTGCAGGCGGAGGCGGTCGGGGATCTCGTCGACGCGACCGCCCCGGCGCAGGGCCGCGCCGCGCTCCGGCAGCTGGACGGGGGGCTTTCCCGGAGAATCCAGGCGCTTCGGGAGCAACTCGTCGAGCTGCTCTCCCTCCTGTCGTACGACATCGACTTCCCGGAAGAGGACGATGGACCGGTGTCGCGGGAGCGGATCCTCGGGATGCTGGAGCGCGCGGCGGAGACGGTGTCCCATCTGCTCGCGACCGCGCCGGCGGGGGAACGGGTTCGTGAGGGCGCGCTGGTGGTCCTGGCGGGACGCCCAAACGCCGGAAAGTCCTCCCTCTTCAACGCCCTGCTCGGGACCAGTCGGGCGCTGGTCACCGAAATCCCCGGGACGACGCGCGACGCGATCGAGGCTTGGAGCACGGTGGCGGAGTGGCCGGTCAGGCTGGTGGACACCGCCGGCCTCCGGGACGGCGGTGAACGGATCGAGCGGATGGGAATCGAGGTGAGCCGGCGGTATCTGGCCGCCGCGGATCTGGTGCTGCTCTGCGCCGAGTCGGGACGGATACCCACCGTGGAAGAGCGGAAGCTGCTGGAGGAGTGGCCGGCGCTCCTGGTCCGGTCGAAGGCGGATCTGGTACCGGGACCGGCGCGCGCGGACGAAGAGGGGATTCAGGTATCAGCGCTGACCGCGGAGGGATTGGATCGTCTGCGGGAGGCGATCGCCGGTCGGCTGTTCGGCTCGGTGGCGGGCTATGGGGATCTGGAGCCGATGCTTTCGCGCGAACGACACCGGGTGGCCCTCGGGCGAGCGGCGGCCGCATTGGCCGCGGCGCGGCCGGAGCTGACCGCGGCCGGGGACCCGGTGCTAGGCGCCCATCATGTGCAGGGCGCGGTGGTGGCACTGGAGGAACTCATCGGGTTGGTGCATCCCGACGAAGTGCTGGGGCGGGTGTTCGAGCATTTCTGCATTGGGAAGTAACCGACCTACCGCTTGTGACTCCCGTCGCAGAACGGCTTGTTCTTGCTGAAGCCGCACCCGCAGAACTTGATCTGCCCGGGAATCTTCGAGGGAGGGGGTTCGACCGGATCGCCGGCGTTGTTGAGAATCACCACGGGACCGTCGATGAGGATGGGTCCTGCGGGCTTGAGGGTAATGGTGACGGGGGGCCCGGCGGGCGGAAGGGTATCCATTGTCAGAATATACCGGGCTCCCGGCGGGCCCGGGCAGCTCAGGCGGTGCGAATTCCCGTCGCCGCGTCTTCGGCGGCCTGGAACTCGGTGACTGGAGCGCGCAGGGCCGCCGCGATGCCCCGCGAGGACACCAGCGGCTCCGCCATCCGGTGGCCGAGATAGTAGCCGCAGCGTTCGGGGAGCACCCGGCCCAGTGCGAGACGGGCGGTTGGGCTCATTCCTCCGGAGAGATACTTGAGGCGCAGACCCAGGCCGGAACGATCGAGGTCGTGGTGAGCGGCCCGGCGCAAGAAGGCCTCGAGCTCCCGCATCCGCTGGTACTGGCGCCGAGGATAGCCGAAGTAGTCGGCAGCGTCGATCCCGGGGACGACCGCCTGAGAGGCGTGAACGGCGAGCCCTTCGTTGAGGAGGAGCTCCCGGAGGGTGGCGCGGCTGGCGGTGAGCCAGTAGTCGTAGTGGCCACCGGCCTCGGCCACCAGCCGGCGCATCTCGCTGGCGCTCTCCGGTGAGGTGTACCGCACGGTGTGGGCGATCTCATGTGCCACCCAGAGGGGCGCGAGCTCGGGGGCCAGGCCCATGCCATGGGTTTCCGGGTTGGCGTGCCCGGTGAAGTGCTCCACGCAGATGAAGGCCACCCCGCGGCCTCCCAGCACCAGCTCGCCCGCATTGGCGGCGCCCATCCCCACCATGAGTACGCAATCGGTCGGCCGGTCGACCTGGAGAAGGTCCTCGGCGCGGTGGAGGGCTTCCTCCGCAAGGCGCGGCAGGTCCACCTGGTCCAGCATGGCGAACAAGTCGGTGCGATCGGCGCGCACCGCCGTCGCGATCACCTCGGCCGCGTGCGGGCTGTCCAGGTCGAGGACGTAGTTGCTCCAGTAGGCGGCGAGGAGTGGGCGATGGCTGTCGAGATAGCGGCGATAGGCCGCTTCGGGGTCGGGTTGATCGAGAATGTCGAGGAAATCGGGGAGGAGATTAATGAGCACGCGACAAGATAAAAAATGTCGCGCGTGAAACAAGGCCTAGTGCAGGTCTTTTCGCTTCCTCTTGGACACTTCATCGAGGAAGCGGCGCTCCTCCATGGTCAAGCTCTGGATGCCGAAGGCGCTGATCTTGTCGAGCACGCGGTCGACCTCATCCGCAGAGTACTCCTCGCGCCCGTCGGGGCGGAGCAGCGCGGGGCGGACCTCGGCCGCGGGGCTGCCCTGGCGGACCGGGATCGGCGCCATGATCGCTCGGCGGGCCACCGCCTTGGGCTCCTTCCTCCCACGGTGCGCCAGGGCCTGCTGGATCCGGAAGAACAGGTATCCCGCCCCGATGCCGCCCACGTGGGCGACATTGGCGACGCCGTTGTCGAGCCAGAGCGCTACGGCCAGATCCGCCAGGGCCAGGAGGGCAACGAGCGCCCGCGCATTCACCCGGAGCGGCAAAGGGGGGAGGGTGAATTCCACTTCGGGCCAGTTG
>JBGPVQ010000369.1:0-3314 GCA_041491785.1 Gemmatimonadota bacterium
GCACGGCCACCGTGCTGGCCTGCAACCTGGCATTCCAGGAGGTCGTCGAAAAGATTAAGACGGACGAGAAGGTGGCCGAGCCGAAGGCCCGCGAAATGGGCCTTGGCCACCTCGTCCCTGGTATCATTCTGCAGCCCTCCGGCGTGTTTGCCGTCATGCGGGCGCAGGAGGCGGGCTGTCAGTACATGCTGGCGAGTTGAGAGGGGTGAAGCGATGGCCACAGATCGAAAGGGATTTCTCGAACGGGTAGCGGCCGCCACCGCACTGCCGCCGAGGGTGGGGCTGGTGCCCGCGGGCTTCGCCCCGCAGGCCCCGGAGCCGCACTGGCTCAGGCGGCTGCGGGGCACCTACCGCGCGGTGTTCGACAATCCGAGGGATGACGGCGCGGGCATCGCGCGGGCCTGGATCTGGATGAACCAGTGCCGCAGCATCCTCGGCACCAACGACGAGGAGTGTTCCACCGCGGTGGTGCTCCGACACGGCGGGATCACCCTCGCGATGAATGACACCTTCTGGGCCGAATACCAGATCACCCAGGGCCCGTCCTCGCCGGAAAACCCGACCATTCCCGGACGGAACCCCCAGCTTGCGGCGGCAATGACTGGTGCCATCACGACCTTCCCCCCGCCGGCCCGACCGTTCGTCGAAGGGATCGGACTCGACGCCTTGATCGATCGGGGCGGCGTGGTCCTGGGCTGCGAGTTTGCCTTTTACGGAATCATCAGCCGGGTCATGCAGCACGACCGGCTCGACGAGGGGACCGCCCGCGTCCGGGCCACCGGTTACCTCCTCCCGGGCGTGACGCTGGTTCCGTCGGGGTTCTTTGCGCTCGCCCTGGCGCAGCAGCAGGGGTGCAGCTTTGTCACCAACATCTAGCTCCGGGACCGGGGAGGACGCATGGCGGGTGGTCGACGGGACTTCCTGAGCCGGCTCGCGACGGGAGCGGCGGCGGCCGCCGGTGGGCTCGGACTCGGTGCGGAGCCGCTGGTCGCGGAAGCGCCCATCCTCCCGGTGAGCGACAAGTGGGACATGTCCTGGCAGGACCGGATTCGCGGTAAGTTCCGCGCGGTCTTCGACTCGCCCAAGATCGAGGAGGGGGGAGAAATCTGGCGGGCGGCCACCTGGAAGGGCCAGGTGGCCGAGGTGTACGGGGCCAAGGATGACGAGGTGACCTCCGTGCTCGTGATCCGGCACGAGGGGATCCCGCTGGTCATGGACGACGAGTTCTGGGCTCGGCACAAGATCGGCAAGAAGAACAAGGTCAAGGACCCCTTCACCGGCAAGGCCTCGGAGACCAATCCGATTCGGAGCTTCGCAGGGAATTCAAACGTTCCCCAGGATATGGCCGGCGCCTCCCTGGAGGAATTCATGCGGCGGGGCGGCATCGTGCTGGCCTGCAACTTCGCGTTCGGGATAATGGTGGACCTCGAAGCCCGCGCCGACCCGGACCACGCCAAGGAGGCGCGGGAGCGGACCCTTGCCCATCTGGTGCCCGGCATCATCCTCCAGCCCTCGGGCTTCTTCGCCTTGCTCGAGGCGCAGCGCGCCGGCTGCCACGTCTTCGCCTCCGCCGACTAACCCGCCGTGGACGTCATCAAGGCATCCATCCCGATCTTCTTCGCGCTGATCGGGATCGAGTTGCTGGTGGCCCGGGCCCGCCGACGGCCGCTCTACCGCCTGAGCGATTCGATCAGCGACCTGTCCTGCGGTATCCTGAGCCAACTCGCCGGAATCTTCCTCGTCATCGGTACGGTGGCCGCGTACGGGTGGGTGTCGGCCCACTGGAGCATCCAGCACTTTCTCCCGGTCCCGACGTGGGGCGAGGCGCCGCTGGCCTGGGGAGGGGCGTTCCTGCTCGACGACCTGGCCTACTACTGGATGCATCGCTTTTCTCACGAGGTGAATCTCCTCTGGGCCGGCCATGTCGTACATCATTCGAGTGAAGAGTTCAACCTGACCGTGGCCCTCCGGCAGAGCAGCCTGCATGGTCTCATGAGCTGGCTCTTCTACATGCCGATTGCGATGGTCGGAGTGCCGGTGACGATGTGGCTGATTTGCCATGGGTTCAACTTGGTGTACCAGTTCCTGGTCCACACCCGGGCGGTCAAGCGGATGGGTCCGCTCGAGTGGGTGCTCAACACGCCCTCGCACCATCGGGTGCATCACGGAGTGAATCCGGAGTATCAGGACCGCAACTACGCGGGGGTCCTCATCGTTTGGGACCGCCTGTTCGGCACCTTCGTGCCGGAGACCACCGAGCCGGTGTATGGAATCACCAAGCCGCTTGCCAGCTGGAACCCGCTCTGGGCCAACGTCCATGTGTTCGGGGAGGTCTGGCATAATGCTCGCGCCGCACGCACCTGGGGTGACCGGTTCCGCGCGCTGTTCGGCCACCCCGGCTGGCGTCCCGCGGTGCTCGGGCCCTCCGTCGTGCCGCGGCCAGTGGCGGCGGAGAGCTATCGAAAGTACGAGCCCCCGGTGCCTCGCAGCCTCCGGATCTATGCGCTGGTGCAGTTTGGTGTGGTCCTCGCCGCCTCGGTGGCACTGCTCGATGCCGCGGCCCGGCTCCCCCTGGGGCAGAGCGTGGCGGCCATGTTCTACATCGTCCTTTCCCTGGGCAATATCGGCGGCGTGCTGGAGACGCGGAGCTGGGCGGGGATGAGCGAGGCGATGCGGCTCATCGTGCTGGGGGGCGCGGCCGCGGCGCTGCTGATCGCCGGGAGCGGACCGGCGCTGGTCCTCGCCGCCGCGGTGGCGTTCGCCGCGGGGTCACTGGTATGGATCCTTCAGCTTCGGCCGATGCTGACGTCCTCCGATGTGCGAGCGGTGGTCTTGATGTAGCTACTCCCTGCTTCGGCACCACAAACAGCGTCGCACTGGCCCGCCACACGGACTCACGCCCGCCTTGAGCAGGATCGTGGCGCCATGAAGGGTCAAGTTTGCCGCGGCGCTGAACCCAGCAGCGCGGCGGCCAGGATCACCCCGAGCGGACGGCCGGCCACCGATGATCGAGCATGGATCCGGTGCATGAAGCCTCCGGAGCGATGGATCCACCGGCAACGCCAGCATTGTGTGGCCCCGCAGGGGCCCCTACGTTCTCCGCCTCATGCTCGAGTTCAACGTATTGGGCGGGACCGATCTCCGCGACGCCCGAGGCGCCGAGGTACGCGCGTTGCTTCAGCAGCCGAAGCGGCTGGCCTTCCTGGCCTACCTCACCCTCGCCGCGCCGGGACGCTACCTGCGGCGTGATTCCCTCCTGGCCCTGTTCTGGCCGGAGCTGGACCAGGAACACGCCCGCGCCGCGCTTCGGCGCA
>JBGPVQ010000370.1:0-3285 GCA_041491785.1 Gemmatimonadota bacterium
AATGGCCACCAGAGCCGAGCGGGCGTGCAATAGGAACACGATACACACCAGCGCCACCACGAGACTTTCCTCCAGCAGCTTGCCGCGGAGGTTCTCGATGGCCCGATGGATCAGGTCGCTGCGGTCGTAGACCGGCCGGAGGACCACGCCGGCGGGCAGCCCCGATTGGATCTGCCGGATCTTCGCCTTGACCCGGTCGATCGTCGCCAGCGCGTTCTGCCCGAAGCGCATGACGACAATGCCGCCTACCGCATCGCCCCGGCCGTCCAGGTCGGAGATTCCGCGACGGACTGCCGGGCCCACGCTGACCCGACCCAGTTCGGCCACCCGGATCGGGGTTCCGTTCTGGGTCGCGCCCACGACCACGTTCTCGATGTCCGCGAGTGACTTGAGGTAGCCCAACCCGCGCACCATGTATTCGCGTTCGGAGAGCTCGACCACCATGGCGCCAATGTCGGCGTTGGCATTCTGAATCGCCGCCATCACGGCGGTGATCGGGATGCGGTAGCCGAGCAGCCTGGCCGGATCGAGATCGACCTGATACTGCTTCTCGAATCCGCCCAGCGCGGCGACCTCGGAAACGCCGGGCACCGCCGTGAGCGCGTAACGGAGGTACCAGTCCTGGATGCTCCGGAGCTCGGCCAAGCTCTTCCGGCCCGTCGTGTCCTCGAGCGCGTACTGGTACACCCACCCCAGGCCGGTCGCGTCCGGGCCCAGGGTGGGCGTCACGTTGGCGGGGAGCTTTCCCTTGATGCCGCTCAGATATTCGAGCACGCGCGACCGCGCCCAATAGAGATCGGTCCCATCCTCGAAGATGACGTACACGAAAGAGATGCCGAAGAACGAATAGCCTCGCACCGTGCGGGAGCCCGGCACCTTGAGCATCTCCGCCGCGATCGGATAGGTGACCTGGTCCTCCACGATCCGCGGAGCCTGCTCATTGTATTCGGCCTGGACGATCACTTGTACGTCGCTCAGGTCCGGCAGCGCTTCCAGCGGGGTTCGCCCGATTGCCCAGATCCCCCCCGCGATGGCTGCGACGGTGCCGAGGAATACGATTAACCGGTTCGCGATCGACCATTCGATGATGCGCTTGAGCATGGCCGGTCAGTCCTCATCGGGCGGTTGATGTCCCGCGTGCTCGTCCCCCGGCACCTTCATCTTCATCGTGTCCTTCGGCGGCCGCTTCGCGCCCGGAACCCCGGGCGCCTTCGGGCCGGTCTTCTGAGGTGGAGGCGCCGAGATGTCCATTCCCGGCATGTTGCCCATTCCGCCCAGAAGTGCGCTCAGGTTCGATTCCGCGTCCACCAGAAACGTGGCCGAGGCTACCACGGTGTCCGCCACGGTCAGGCCGGAGAGAATTTCGATGCGCTCATCGGTTGCCAGGCCGAGGGTCACGTCGCGTGCGACCAGCGCGCCATCCGGCAGGCGGATGAAGACCAAGTCGCGCTTGCCGGTAGAGAGGATGGCCGAGCGGGGAACACTCAGCACCGGCCCGGTGGCGGCGACAAAGCGGAAAGTGGCGTACATGCCCGGCTTGAGCTCGAGCTGAGAATTAGGAAGCTCGACCCGAACTCGGGCTGTTCGGGTGTCCGGATTGAGGGTGGGGTAGATGTACGTGATCCGTCCGGTCCGCGGCGCTCCGGGTAGGGCGGGGAACTCGGCCACTACTTGCAGGCCAAGCCGCACGGCCGGTAGATCTCGCTCGAAGACCTCGCCATCCAGCCATACCATGCGGAGATCGGCGACGCGGTAGACCGTCTCGCCCGCCATGATCCGCTGGCCGCCCAGGACCGATTTCTCGATGACGACGCCTTCAACCGGCGACCGGAAGGTGAGTGCCTTGCGAATGACTCCGCTCGACTCGATCTGCTCCACGTCCGCCGCTGGTACCTCCCAGTAGAGGAGCCGACGCCGCGCCGATGCGAGCAGATCCTCCGCGCCGCGAACGGCGTCCGGCGACCCCCCCGCCACGCTGGCGCGAAGCCGCTTGGCGAGGAGCAGCTCCTGCTGGGCAGAGACCAGCATCGGGGAATAGAGACTGAACAGGGGCTCGCCGACCCGCACCGACTGGCCGGTAAATTCGAGATAGAGGCGCTCGACCCATCCGTCGACCCGTGAGGTCACCGACTTGATCCGGGTCTCGTCGTAGCTCACCACGGCGACGGTGCGGACCACTCGTCCCAGCGGCCCCAACCGTACTGGTGCATAAGTGACGCCGATTCGCTGGGCCTGCTGGTCCGAAAGCCTGATCGGCATCGCGCTGTCCGAGGCCGGCGCGGCGGCGTGATTGTGACCGCTTGTGGCGGCGGTGGCCCCGCGCCGTCCGGCCAGACGTACTGCAACCACCGCCGCGACGAACACCAGGGCGAAGGCCAGGAGGGCCGACAGCCGGCCCAGCCGGCGCCGCCCGGACGGCCGAAATGGAGAGTCGGCCGGAGCAGGAGTAGCGGGATCGTGCCGGGTCGTCATCGTCCGTCTCCGGGCGGGGGTTCGGTCACCCCGGGATCGAAGAGGGGGTGGCCGAGGAGCATCTCGAGCTCGGCAAGCGCGGCACCCTCTTCGGCATCGAGCTGGAAAATCTGCTGGCGATAGCGGTTGACCGTCATCCGGGCGTCAAGCAACATCGGCAAGTCCACTTCGCCGGCTTGATACGCGGCAAGCGCCGAGCTGACGGTGGCCTCGGCCTGCGGCAGGATGGTGGTGAGGTAGAGTGCGCGCAGCTCGCGGGTCCGCCGCACCAAGGCGGTGAGCTCCCCCAATCGGCCTCGGGTCTCCGCCTGCATGGCGCGGAGCTCGGCTTCGGCGCCAAGCCGCATGGCTTCGGTCTCGCGGCGCATCTGGAGCTGGCGTCGCGCGGCCCAGATCGGGACCGAGAAGCCGAGCATCAGGCTCACCATGCGATCGGTCCCCCCGGCCATCGGACGCTGGCCGTACTGCGCGCCAAGCTGCAGATCGGGCCAGATCTCCCGGCGGGCGCGGCGCTCTGCGGCCACCGCCGCCGTGACGTCCGCCGCGCCGGCGGCGAGCATGGGCCGCGTAGCGAACGCCAGACGCTCGAGGGAATCGGCCGGCGCCAGCTCGCGCGGGAAGCGGGGAAGCAGCGGCGTGGGGACAGCGACGTCGGTCGGCCGGTCGAGCAGCGCGTTGAGCCGGGCTGCCGCCGCTGTTCGCATGGCCCGCATGCGCGCGATTTCCTCCGTCATTCGTTCAATCTCGACCTGGGCGCGGAGAACATCCGCCTGGCGCCCCTGGCCAACCGAATACATGGTCCGCGCCGTCGTG
>JBGPVQ010000371.1:0-3285 GCA_041491785.1 Gemmatimonadota bacterium
CGGCCAGGTGGACGCGCTGCTCCGGTCCCTGAGCGACCGGGGGCAGTTATCCAATACCATCGTGGTCGTTACCTCCGATCACGGCGAAATGTTCGGCGAGCACGAGCTGATCGGGCACGGAAACAATTTGTTCCTCCCGGTGCTGCACGTTCCCCTGCTGATCATCGCGCCGGGACGGGTGCCGAGGGGAGCGAGCGTGCCCTCGCTGGCCTCGCTGCGCGATCTGCCGGCCACGCTCTTCGAGCTGGCGGGCGTTCCCAATCCGGGGCTTCCGGGACATTCACTGGTCCCGGCGTGGAGCGCCGCGGGCGCCCTCGGCTTTGCGGATACCCTCTTTGCCTCGGTCGACTACCATCCGCTGATACCCAAGTGGCCGTTCTCGCCGGTGCTCCGTGGCTCGATGCGGACCATCGTGCTCGACAGCCTGCAGTACATCCGGAATGGGGACGGCCTCGAGGAGCTGTACCATCTGGGACAGGACTCCTGGGAAATCCGGAATCTGGTTGCGCTGCCGGAGTACCAAGCTGACTTGGCGCGCTACCGGCGGGCATTGGGGGCGTTGCCGAGCCGGACTGGCGGGAAAGCGGGGCGCTGATCAGCGTGTCCTTCCGACACAGGCCGTGTCCGGGCCGTGTGTCGTAACGCTTCAGGGGGTCGAGAGCTTCCCGCTACCCCGAGGAAACTCAACGGGTTACCTCCCTTACCCGTCGGCACGGAAACTGATATAATTGCTCATTACTGAGGGATGGGTCGGCGAGAGGAGATTGCGAAACTCCGTCGCGCGCGCCACTCTCTCTGACCTTCGACCATGAAAATCCGATCTGTTTCCAGCCCGTCCCCTCGGGGGGCGGGTGTTCGTCCACCTCAAGCGATCGAGGATCGATCCATGAGGCATCTTGCCAGCCGCCGCATTCTGCTCGCCGTCCTACTCGCCGTGGGTGCCGCGCTGTCGGCTCCCCGGTGGCTCGCGGCGCAGGGGAACGGCACGATTTCCGGCACCGTCACCGACGCCGCCTCCGGGCAGACGCTGGGTGACGTGCGCATTCACGTTTCCGGCGGGCTCCTTCAGGGGGTGACCGACATCAAGGGCCTCTACCGGATCGTCAATGTTCCGGCGGGCTCCTTCACCCTCGAGGTGCGCCGCATCGGGTACCGGGCGGTCGAAAAGGCCGTGACGCTCGCCGCGGGGCAGCAGCTGGTCGCCGATTTTGCGCTGACCAGCTCGGTGGTGACGCTCGAGGAGGTGGTGGTCTCGGGCACCGCGGGAGACCAGAAGCGCCGCGCGCAGGGCGCCCAGGTTTCCGAGATCTCGGTGAGCGACATCACCAACACGGCGCCGGTCCGGACCTTCGAGCAGGTGCTGCAGTCCCGAATACCGGGGGTGTCGGTGACCCTCGCCTCCGGGACGTCGGGCGCCAACTCCCAGATTCGCATCCGGGGTCCGGCGTCGATCTCGCTCTCCAACGAGCCGATCATCTACGTCGACGGCATCCGGATTTCCTCGGGTACCGGCAATCTGTTCTTTACCGGTGGCCAGGCCACCGGCCGCCTTTCGGAGCTCAACCCGAAAGACTTCGAGTCCATCGAGGTGGTGAAGGGCCCCGCCGCCGCGACGCTCTACGGCGCCGACGCCTCCGCCGGCGTCATCCAGATCATCACCAAGAAGGGCAAGCAGGGCTCTCGCTTCAGCCAGACGGTGGGGCTGGAGTACGACAACATCAACCCGGATTTCACCCCGCCCGCCAACTTTGCGTTCTGTACCACGGCGCTGATCGCTCCCACCAGTCCGAACCCGCTCTGCCGGGGCAAGACCACCAGTGATCTGGTGAGCGACAACCCGCTGGTGCGGCAGAGCGCCTTCCGCCACGGGACGACCAAGGACTTTTCGTGGACCGGGACCGGCGGCGGGAACAATTTCGGGTATTACGTTTCGGGTGACTACGGCACCGAGGACGGGACCACCCCGAATAACGGCTTCGACCGGCGGAGCGGCCGGGTGAACTTCAATTGGATCCCCTCCTCCAAGCTGTCGCTCAACGTCGGGGTGGGGATGAATCGGACCAATTTCGTCCTCCCCGACAACGACAACAACGTGTACGGGTATCTCGGCGGGGGCCTGCTCGGTTCGCCGCTCAGCGTCCGGGACGACGGAGTGGAGAGCAACAACGGCTTCTTCGGCTTCGCGCGGGATGTCGCGGCGATTCAGTCCATCGAGAACGACCAGATGACCCACCGCACCATCTCGACGGCTACCGCCAACTGGACGCCCACGTCCTGGTGGAGCAATCGGGTGACACTGGGGGCCGACTGGCTGCGCGACGAAATCCGCCGGTTCCTGCCCAAGAACAGCCGCGGCAGCTTCCAGGGCAACTCCAACACCGGCGACATTTCGGAAAACCGGCAAGGTATCGAACGGTACACCATCGACTACCTCGGCAACGTCAAGGTGAATTCCGGCAGCCGCCTGACCCACAATCTTTCGGCCGGCTTCCAGATCATCGACACCCGTGACGAGAACGTCTTCGCCACCGGCCAGGGCATTACGGTGAATTCCAACAACACCGTCTCGGCCACTTCGTCGAAGAGCGCGGGTCAGGGCATTACCCGGCAGAAGCAGGTCGGGTTCCTGGGCCAGTGGCAGGGGAGCTATATCGACCGGCTTTACCTTACGTTGGGCGCGCGAATCGACGCCAACTCCTCCTTCGGTAACACCAAGGAATGGTTCTTCCTGCCCAAGGCGAGCGTCTCCTACGTCATCTCCGAGGAGCCGTTCTGGCACGGGGGGATGGGATTCATCAATACCCTGCGCCTCCGTGGCGCATGGGGCCAGACCGGGCGGTCGCCGACCCCGGGCGCTTCGCTCACCACCTTGAGCCCCGCGCCGTACATCCTCGCGGGCAGCGAGCAGCCGGGCGCGGTGCCGTCGAGTCCCGGCAATGACAGCCTCAAGGCGGAGCGCGGCGTGGAGTACGAGGCCGGATTCGACGCCGGCATGTTCGACGATAGGGTCGGCCTCGAGGTCACCTACTACCGCAAGACCAGCAAGAACCTTCTGCTCCAGAAGCCGCTGCCGCCTTCGCTCGGCTTCACCCAGACGCCGTTCGTCAACATCGGCAAGCTCCGGAACCAGGGGATCGAGGTGGCGGTCACGGCCCAGCCGATTCAGAAGAAGCACCTGAGTTGGGACATGCGTCTGGGCCTCAGCACCCTGAGCAGCAAGATTGCGTCGATGGGCGGCGTGCCGGCGTTCGGCACCCTCAACCGGTTCCAGGAAGGTGGCGAGCC
>JBGPVQ010000372.1:0-3272 GCA_041491785.1 Gemmatimonadota bacterium
AGGGTGGCGAGCGCAAGGAATGCGGCGCGGGGAGTCCGGCCCCTACCGCGGCCGAGTAGCACGAGCAGACCACCGAGCACCACCCCGAGCGCCAGGTAGCCCAGGGTCCAATCCGCCGGCCGCGCCGGCACCGGCCAGCGCCCCCCCTGATTCAATATCCGCTCCGATTTGACCGCCGGCCGCGCCACACCGTCGGGCCCCGTTACCGTCACGCTATCGAGGTGTTCGCGCAGCCGGCCGGGAAGAAACATTTGCTCCCAGCGGGACATCTCCTCATCCACCGGGTGTCCCAGCCCGATCATGAGGCCGGTGTAGATGAAGGGATTGTGCTGGTCGAGCCGCTGGGTCTCCTCCCGCCAAGTGAACCCCGAGGGTTTGACGCCGTAGCGCCGGATGGCCCCTCCCAACGCCCGATCGATGACGTCGCGGATGCGGGTGGAACAGTTGTCCCGGTAATAGTCGTAGGCGTAGCCGGCGTTCTCCTCGAGCGCATTGCGTTCGAGTGCCTCCCGCATGGCAAACCGATCCGCCGGCGCCAGGTCGAGCTCCTGGGCCCAGATCTTCCGGCCCTCGCTGCCGTAGAACTCGATGTAGGCACTCGGGTTATTGTCCACCCCCATCGAGTACCACATCTTCCCCTGGGCGAACCGGAAGAAGAAGCTGGCTTGCTTGAAGCTGAACCGGCCGTAGTCGTAGTGCCGGTCGATCCCGGTCACGGCGTCGTGAATCCAGATGGCGTTGTGGCCGAAACGCTCCCAGAGCAGGCCCCCGGTCTCGTAGGTCAGCAGCGTAACGGTAAGGGCCGCCCCGGGCTCCCTGGCCGCAGGGAGCGGGATGGCCGGCGCCTGGACCAGCAGGTACAGCAGCGGAAGGACGCCACCGATCACAGCGTTACGTCCTTGCCGTCGGCGTCCGACTTGTAGATCGCCTCGAGCACCCTCAGCAGCGTAACGTGCTCCGCGAGCGGCGGCGCCTCCGCCTCGCCCGCGATGGCCGCCAGAAAATGGGCCCACTGCGCCCGAAAGGAGGCGCTGAAGGCGTTCTCCCGCGAAAGACTCCCGGTCGGGGAGACATTATGCGCGACGCCGTTGAGCTCCTTCCAGACCTGAAGCGGGTTGATTCCTGCGGTGCCCTTGGCGCCGCGCAGGCCGACACCGAACCGCTCCCCCTCGCCGATATGGCGCCAGGTCACATCCACGAAGATCGAGGCGCCGTTCTGGCAGACCACGTATGCACTCCCCGACTGCTCCACGGCCCGCTCCCCCTTGGGTCGCACCAGTGAGGCGCTTACCCGCGCCGGCGCGGGGTTGCCCGCGAGCCAGAAACAGAGATCCAGCATGGTGAGCCCGAGATCCAGCATCGCGCCGCCGCCCGCCTCGTCCTTCCGCTGACGCCACCCCAGGGCGGTGCGCGCCGGCCGCGCCACGTGCCAGCTGGAGCGGACGCTGTCGATCTCCCCGAGCTCGCCGCTCTGCACGAAGCTCCGCACCGCCTGGGCGTCGGGCCGGTACCGGTGGGTCATGCCCGCCATCACCACCCGGCCCTTCTTCTCCGCCGCCTTGGCTACCCGCTGGGCCGATGCCGCCGTGAGCGCGATGGGTTTTTCCACCAGGACGTGGGCGTTCGCGGCAAGCGCAGCCAGGATGTGGGGCTCGTGCAGGTGGTTGGGGGTCGCGATCAGCAGGGCGTCGATCGACGTGTGACCGAGGAGGTCTTCGATGTCGTCGAACACGTCGCCGATCCCGAAGCGCTCGCTCAGCGCCCGCGCCTTGGGAAGGTCCACGTCGCAGATGGCGGCGAGCTGAATGTTCTTGAGCTTCTTGAGCACCGGCAGGTGGGCCACCTGGACGACGGCGCCGGCGCCGATCAGCCCGATCCGAATGGGATCGCTCATGGGTGTCGTCCCCTGCTCAATAGTTGCGAGTGACCTGGGTCCCCGGAAAATAAGCCGAGAGGATGTCCCGATACGAGAAGCCGGCCCGGGCCCGGCCAATCGCGCCCCACTGGCACATCCCGACCCCGTGCCCCGCGCCGGATCCCTCGGCCACCAGCTGCACGATCCGGCCCCCGTCGCGCGTCACCTGCAGATTAAAATTGGCACTCCGCAGCGTGCTGCCGTCTCCGGTCCGCAGCACGTTCCGCGCAATCGGTCCGGTGACCGTGAGCGATCCGGCGCCGCCGACCAGCTCCATCCTCGCCACCCGGCCCGTGGCGGTGCGGTCGACGATCCGGAGGTCCCGGAGCGAGGTGGCCAGTGCCGCGGAGCCGCCGGCCGGCGGCAAGGTTTCCAGCAGGGTGCGCGCCAGCGCCTCGCCGGTCCAGCTCTCCCGCCAGCGGAATCGGGGTGAGATGGCGCACCACGCCTGGCCGGCGTCATCCACGTCGCGAATGGAGCGGAGGTAGGGTCGTTCCGCCCCGACGAACACTTCGGTGCCGTCCGCGGTCCGTCCCCCGCAGGTCGAGTGGAAGAAGGCGTCGATGAGCAGTCCGTCGTAGCTGAGCACCTCGCCCCGGGTGTCCTCCACGGCCTGGGTGGAGAGCGGCGTCTCGAACCCGATCCCGGCGTAGGCCTGGTCGGCCACGGTGGCCACCACGTCGTATCCGCGCAGCCGCCAACGGCCCAGGCTCCTGAGCGCAAAGGTCCGCGACACCACTGCCTGGGCCCGCTGCCCCGCCAGATCCTGCTCGGTGCGGCGCCCCATCTCGGCGCCCACCACGCCGTCCAGGTACTCCTCCATCCCGAGCAGGTTCACCGCCATCACCCCGCCGGCCACCGGCGAGAGCGTAAAACGTCCACGGTAGTCACGCCCGTTGATCCGGATCGGGGCGCCCGAATCGCCCGGCGCCACCACGAGGGCGACGCCGGGACTCTGCAGCGCCGCCCCGAGTCTGACCCGGAGCCCGCCGGGCCCGGTGCTCACCGTCGCCACCGTTCCGGCTGGAAGCTCGGTGTGCCCGCCGCCGTCGGGCGTGGCGAGAATCACCGTACCCCCGCCGCCGACGGTGATCGAGGCGGCGGCGGGCACCACGCCGACGCGAATCTCCGGCGCCGCCGCCTCCGGGGAGGCCACCGGGCTCACTTCCGGGTGCGCGCACCCCGCCGCGAGCAGCACCAGGGCGGCGCCGGCAAGGGCAACTCTCACGACCTCACCCGCGGTAGTTGCCGAACTTGAGCTCGATGCCAAAGTCCTGGGACTTGAGGAACCCGATGACCGTCTGCAACTCGTCTTTGGAAGGGCTGGTAACCCGAAGCTCGTCGCCCTGGATCCCGG
>JBGPVQ010000373.1:0-3270 GCA_041491785.1 Gemmatimonadota bacterium
ACCCTGCCTTCTGCCTCTGAATCCTCCGCCGGGGCCAAAGTTGTCTGTGTGGAAAACGCCTGCCCGATTGAGTGACAATCACTTGCGCCCCTCCGCCCACGCGCTGTGAACGACGTGGAGAAGATTTTTCAACAGCGAGGGCACAGCGGCCTCCTGGTCGGACTCCGCGTTCTCCCTGGCGTTCCGGGCGCCAACGCGGTGCTGTGGATCGACGGGATCATCCAAGCGGTTGGGCCCGCCAGTGCGCTAGCCCGATCCGCCCCACCGGGGTGTCCGGTATTCGAATACCCGGGGGCCCTCATCACCCCCGGCTTCATCGACTCCCATACCCACTTTGCCCAATGGGCGCTCAAGCGAGGCCAGGTGGACCTGTCCGGAGCCGCGACCCGCAACGAAGCCGTGCGCCGGGTTGCCGCCGGATCGCCCGAGCAGGGGTGGGTGCTGGGCCAGGGATGGGACGCCAATGGCTGGAGCGATCCGCCGACCCGGGGCGCACTCGATCCGGTCCAGCCCGGCCCGGTGTTCCTCGATTCGTTGGACGTGCATGCCGGCTGGGTCAATTCGGCCGCCCTCGCCGCGGCAGGGGTTTCGCGCGGGACCCCCGATCCCCCCGGGGGCCGCGTGGTACGGGACGCCTCGGGCGAACCGAGCGGGCTACTGCTCGAACATGCCGTCGAGTTGGTGCGCCGAGTGGTTCCGGAGCCTCCGGCGGCCCGGCTCCGCGAGGCGCTGCTCGAGGGGCAGCGCGAGGCACACCGCCTCGGCGTAACCGGCATTCACGACGTGGAAGACCTGCGGACCCTGCAGGCGTTCCGAGCGCTGGAAGCGGAAGATCGGCTCCGACTCCGGGTCCTCTTCCATCCGCCGGCGGGCGAGCTCCCGCGGCTCGCTCGGGAGGGATTCCGGTGCGGAGCGGGATCCGAGTGGATCACCCACGGCGGGGTCAAGCTCTTTCTGGACGGGAGCCTGGGGAGCCGGACGGCGTGGATGCTCCAACCGTACGAGGGGAGCCGCGATTGCGGCATGCCGCTGGCCTCTCGGGAGGAGGCCGCCGCCGCGGTAGGGATGGCGGCGGCGCTGGGCATCTCCGCCACCGTCCACGCCATTGGCGACGCGGCGGTGCGCCGGGCGCTCGACCTCCTGGAGCCGTTGCCGCGGCTCCGGCTTCCGCACCGGATCGAGCATTTTCAGTGCGTCGACCCGGCCGATGTTCCCCGGGCCGGCCGCGCCGGAATAATTCTTTCGATGCAGCCGGCGCATCTTCTGGTGGATGTGCCGCTGGCGGACCGGCACTGGGGCAAACGAGGCCGAGGTGCGTATCAGTTCCGCACGCTGGCGGCTCACGGCGCCGTGCTCGCGTTCGGGAGCGATGCACCAGTGGCGCCGCTGGATCCCCGGGCGGGGGTCTTCGCCGCGATGGACCGTCGTGCCCTGGGGAGCGGGCGTGACTCCGCCTGGTACGCCGACGAACGGATCTCGTTCGATGCGGTGGTCCGCGGATACACCGAGGCGCCGGCGCGGGCGGCGGGCTGGGCGCCCCGACTGGGAGCGCTGGTGCCGGGCGCCGCGGCGGACCTGGTGGCCTGGGGCGTGGATCCGGGGGTCCACGCCGGAGCCGGTCAGGCCTTCCTCGAAGCCCGCGTGCAATTGACGGTGGTGGATGGGGAGATCATGGTACAGACCTGAGTCGGACCCGCTTAAATTCTGGCACCTTCAACCGAGTCTCCCGCTACTTTGGCCCATAAGACCGCCGCCATCCGCAGGACCAAGATCGTTGCCACACTGGGGCCCGCCTGGGAAACGCCCGACCAGATGCGTGCCCTCCTCGACGCCGGCGTCAATGTCGTCCGGATCAACTCGAGCCACGGAACCCCCGAGACCCGGGCCCGATGGATCGCCGACCTGCGCGAGGTCCAGCGGGAGCGTCCCAGCGCCTCGGCGTTGCTGGTGGACCTACAGGGACCCCGGATCCGGGTCGGCGAGCTGTCCGCCCCGCGCACCCTCGAGGTGGGCCAGGCGGTGACCTTCGCGCCGGAAGCGGTGGCGAAGGAAGAAGAAATCCCCACCATGTACGCCGGACTGGCCGGCGATGTCGCGTCCGGCAACCGGATTCTCCTCGACGATGGCCTCCTCGCGGTGGACGTGACCGCCGTGAAGGGCGATCGGGTGCACGGCATCGTCCGCTATGGGGGCACGCTCAAATCGCACAAGGGAATGAATTTGCCGGGCGTGGAGGTGAGCGCGCCCGCCATCACCGAGAAGGACCGCGAGGACGCATTGCAGGCCGCGCAACTCGGGGTGGACTACATCGGGATGAGCTTCGTGCGCCGGCCCAGCGACCTCGAGGCCATGCGCCAGCTGGTGCCCAAGCGCGTCAAGCTGGTGGCCAAGATCGAGAAGGACACCGCACTCCGGCACCTCGATGGCATCATTGAAGTCGCCGACGCGATCATGGTGGCCCGCGGTGACCTGGGAGTCGAGCTGCCGTTCGAGCAGGTTCCGCTGGTGCAGAAGCGGATCATCCGGGAGGCGGACCGCCACGGGAAGCCGGTGATCACCGCCACCCAGATGCTGGAGAGCATGATCAACGCCCCCCGCCCCACCCGGGCGGAAGCCTCCGACGTGGCCAACGCCATCCTGGATGGGACCGACGCGGTGATGCTCTCCGCCGAGACGGCAGTGGGCCGCTACGCGATGGAGGCGGTGCTGGCGATGGATCGGATCGCGCGGGAGGTGGAAAGCCACCGCCGGGAGGGATCCTCCGAGCCGGCATGGGAGACTTCCGCATTCCATTTCCGGCAACCGCACGTCACCACCCGCACCGAAGACGCGATCTCGGTGGCGGTGTGCGCCGCGGCCGAGCTGCTCAAGGTTCCCCTGATCGTCTGCCTCACGTCGAGCGGCTTCACGGCGCGCACGGTGGCCTCCTATCGGCCCAACGTGCCGATTCTCGCGGTGACGCCGGAGGCCGACACCTTCCGGCAGCTGGCGCTGGTCTGGGGCGTCATCCCGGTCAGAATCGATCACTACCCCGACTACGACAAGACCTACCCGGTGGCGCAGGCCATCATCCGCAAGATGGGCCTGGCCGATCCCGGCGAGCGGGTCGTGGTCACCGCCGGCGTGCCATTCGATGTGTCCGGCACCACCAATCTGCTCAAGATCGAGACCGTGTAGCGGGATGCGGGTGACCCTCCTCGGCACCGGCACTTCGATGGGCGTGCCGCAGATCGGCTGCGAGTGCGCCGTCTGCCGCTCGACCGATCCCCG
>JBGPVQ010000374.1:0-3266 GCA_041491785.1 Gemmatimonadota bacterium
GACAACTCCGGCACCTTCCCGATCCAGTCGGAACGGATGTACGCCGCGCTCAAGGGAAACGGCGCCAAGGTCCGGCTGGTCCTCCTCCCCGCCGAGGCGCACGGGTATCGGGCGAGGGAGTCGGTCGGGCATACGCTGTATGAGATGGTGACCTGGCTCGACCGGTATGTGAAGGCGAGCGGGGCGACGTTGACCCCGTAGGCCGATCCCTGCCGGCTCTCTAGTCCCTAGTCGCTATTGTCCATATATCGCATTGAACAGGAACTTGAAGGTCCCGTGGGGCTGGCTCCGGAAGGTGATTTCCGGCCCGTAGAGATAGAGGGTGCCGGCGCCCACCTTCGCCTCGGCCGCGGCAAGCCCGCCGTTGAGAAAGCCCTGGCCCCACGCCCAGCCGCTCCTGAGCGGTGTCCCGCTGGCGTACCACGCCACGCTGCGGATTCCCGCCTTGGCGGCCTCGGGTCCGAGCTTCAAGACGGGGCTCTCGTCGAACATCACGATGGCCTTGCTTCCAAGGCCTCGGGCCGAGGCGGCCGTGGTGTCCACCGCGACCTCCAGCAGCGAGGCCGGGACGTAGAACTTTTCCCGCGGTATCGGCCGTACCTGTCCATCCGCGGCGCGCTCCACCAGGTGGTTCTCGAGCGGGAGTCCGAGGTGCCGGGCCAGCGCGGTCGAGCTGCCGATGGTCACGATGCGCCCCCCTGCTTCGAGGAAGGCTTTGAGCTGCGGAATGGTCTTTTCGACCGTCACCCGACCGGTCATCGATTTGAGCTCCGCCGGCAGATCGTCGGCGGCTTCGTTGCCGAAGCGCCGGGAAGCGGTGGCCGCGGCCCCCGCCGCCGGACCCGGAATGCCTCCATCCACGAAGATCAGAGCGTCGAATTGCTCTTTCAAGTTGCCGGCGTCGAGCCGTTGCGGATACACCACCTCGAACGGAAACTCGAATTGCTCGAACAGCCACCGGGTCCAGCCCGAGGGCATCGAGCCGCCGTACTGGTCCCACAGCCCGACGCGGACCGGCCGGAGTAGTGTTGCCGCGCCGGATCCCACGTTGACTGCCGCGGTGGGCAGGCCCTTTTCGTCGGCCAGCTTCTTGAGAATGGCGGTTGCGGGTCCGTTCGAAGGGACGTACCAGCTTCCCGTCGGATAGGTAACGCCGTTCGCCGTTAGGGGCTGGCTCATCACCCGGACCGCTACCTTGGCCGCCAGCAGGCGGTTCACCGCAAGAAAGCCGTCATTGATCCGGCGATCGATGACGTAGGCCCGCCCCTTACCCAGTGCCACCGTCACCGGAGGCTTGGCCAGCGGGTCCTCGACCTTCACGAATGGGCCGTCGAACCCCTCCAGGAGGCGATCGAACTGGACTCCCATTTGCAGCGCGAGCGTGTACCCGGCGTTGTCATAGGGGGGGCGGGGCGGGCCTCCGGGATAAAGCAGATCATCGGGGTAGTCCTGCGGCTCGAACATGTCGAGCACATGGGGACGGAACGCCTGGGCGCTCTTGACGACGTATGACCCGGCGGGATACTGCTTGCCGGCCACGGTGAACGACGCCGTGGCGCGCTGGACGTCCACGCCCGATTTGATCAACGCATTGACGAACTTGGTCGCCGTGAGAAAGTCCGGCTGGGTGCTGGGCAGGATGTAGCCGCGGGGGTCCCGGTCGTCGGGCCGGTGGAGCAGCTCGAAATACCGGGTGGGCACGCCACCGCCGCCGGCAAACCCGCTCCCGCCGCCGGGGGCGGCTGCCGGCGGACCCCGGTCCTTGGCCGCCTCGGCCTTGACCGCGTCGATCTCGCGGGAGGTCGTAGTCCAGCTGTCCCGGCTCCCGCGCGCAATGGCATTGCGGCCCATTAGGTAGACGTTATAGAGGAAGGTCTCCCGATACCGGGACGCCAGATCGAGAATCGCACGGTTTGCGGTGATTGAGTAGTCGATGGATTGCCGGAAATGCCACGGTTGGGGCGCGATCGGATAGGGGAGATCGCTGTTTGAGAGCTGGCGGTCGGGGACGAAGGGGATCTGCATCGGCGTCGGGTTCCCGATGGTTTCGGTGAGAATCCCGACGATGTTGTGAAAGTACGCCGTGGTGCGCAGTCCGCCGTTGAACCACGTCTGGTAGGTGGCGCCGTTCCGCTCCACGATGCCCGGCTTGCCCTCGGCGGAGAAGCGGGAGTGGATGGCCGAGCCCACCAGGGAGAGCTCATCGATCACCAGCGGGTCGAAGAAATAGTTGTGGGGATCCCGGAAGGGCGGGGCGAACATCACCGTGCCGGCGGGGCCGGCCTGGTGGTGGTTGTACATGATCTGCGGGTACCACTCGCGGTACATCACCCGACTGTCATTCTCCGATTCCGGCATCGCGTTCATGTAGAAGTCGCGATTGTCGTCGTGCCCCACATACTTGTGATACAGCCGGGGCAGGTCGCTCATCGTACGCCGGGCCGAGTCGGCGCGGCGCATGTACCAGCTCGACACCAGCTCCATGCCGTCCGGATTGACCTGGACCACCAACTGGATCACGTCATCCAGGATTCGCATGGTCTCGGGGTCGTTCCGGCTGGCCATCTGCCAGACGTGTTCGAGCAACTGGTGGGAGCCGAGCACTTCGGAGGCGTGCAATCCCCCATCGATCCAGACTACCGCTTTCCCCTCCTGCGCCAGCCCGTGGGCCTGGTCGTCGGTAAGCCCTTCCGCCCGGGCGAGTCGGGCGGAAATCTCCTTGTAGCGGTCAAGCCTCGCGAAATTCGCCGGTGCGGTGACGATCATCATGTACTGATCCCGTCCCTCGGCGGTCTTTCCGATGGCCACCATGCGGAGCCGGGGCGATTCGCCCGCCAGCTTCTTCCAGTACTCGACCAGCTGGGTGTAGGTGGCCAGCCGGTAGTCGTCGCCAACATTCCAGCCGAACTGCTCCTTGGGCGATGTGATGTGGCCCTGCGCGGCCAAGGCAGGAGCAACGGAGAGGAGCGCGGCGAGGGCGAGTGCAGCGCGCGGGGCGCGACGAAGGGCGGTCACGGCCATGGCGGATCCTGGGGCTCTCGGGGAGTCGGGCGTCGGACGGAGGTCCGGCCCATCGGCAAAGATACGCGACGCTGGAGCATCGTGTTGAACTCGGTCATGGAACGGGAGCGGGGGCCGCGTTCGCGGCCCCCGCCCTCCACCTGCTCCCGGCTACCAGATGATATCAGGCGTTTCGATTGATGCAGGTGCTCTGACTGATCGTCGTCGGGTTCTGCGGGATGTTCGGATTGTTCAGCTCGTCGATC